>JACQAG010000023.1 GCA_016195085.1 Pseudomonadota bacterium
CGCCCGCGCCCCCAACGCGAGCTCCACTCGGATCGATCAGCAGAAATCTTCCAGCCCCCCAATCCAGGAGGATCAAATGCCCCAAATCGCCCTTGACAGAAAAAGCCCCATACAAGGGAAGGGTGAGGGGGTGATCGCACTTCACCGGATCACGCGCTAGCGCTTGATCGCCCGCCAGCCGATGTCGCGGCGGCAGAAGCCGCCGGGCCAGTCGATGCGATCGACGGCCGCATAGGCATTGCGCTGCGCCTCGGCCACGTCGGTACCGAGCGCGGTCACACCCAGCACGCGCCCGCCATCGGCCAGGATCCGGCCGCCCACTTCCTTGGTGCCGGCATGGAAGACGATGACGTCGGGCAGCGCTGCCGCGTCATCGAGGCCGCGAATCTCGGTGCCGCGCTGCGGCGCCTCGGGATAGCCCTTGGCCGCCATGACGACGCAGAGTGCGGCCCGGTCATGCCAGCGCAGCTGGAACTGCTTCAGCTCGCCGTCTGCGGCGGCAACCAGCGCCGGCAGCAGATCCGACTGCAGGCGCGGGATCAGCACTTGCGCCTCCGGATCGCCGAAGCGGACGTTGTATTCGATGAGCTTCGGGCCTTGGGCGGTCACCATCACGCCGGCATAGAGCACGCCCTTGAACGGCCGGCCCATCGCCGCCATCGCGCTCACCGTGGGCTTGATGATGCGGGTCATGATCGCCTCCGCCACGCGCTCGCTCACCACCGGCGCCGGCGAATAGCTGCCCATGCCGCCGGTGTTGGGACCGACATCGCCGTCGCCGACGCGCTTGTGGTCCTGGGCGGAGGCCAGCGCCAGCACATTGGTGCCGTCGATGAGCGCATGAAAGCTCGCCTCCTCGCCTTCGAGGAATTCCTCGACCACGAGGCTGGCGCCGGCAGCGCCGAAGCGCTTGGCACCCAGCATGGCGCGGAGCGCGTCGATCGCCTCCTCGACCGTCGCAGCGACGACGACGCCCTTGCCGGCGGTAAGGCCGTCGGCCTTGATCACGATCGGCGCACCCTTTCGTCTCACATAGGCCTCGGCGGCGCCGAGATCGGTGAAGCGCTCATAGGCGGCGGTCGGAATGTCGTTGGCGCGGCAAAGCTCCTTGGTGAAGCTCTTGGAGCCTTCGAGTGCGGCCGCCGCGGCGCTCGGCCCGAAGGTCTTGATGCCCACCGCCGCCATCCGGTCGGCAAGGCCGGCGACCAAGGGCGCCTCGGGGCCGATGACGACGAAGTCGATGTCCCCGGTCTTGGCGAAGGCGACGAGGCCATCGAGATCGCCGACACCGATCGGCACACAGATAGCCTCATTCGCGATCCCGGCATTGCCCGGCGCTGCGTAGAGCCGATCCACCAGAGGCGAGGCTGCGATCGCCCAACACAGCGCATGCTCGCGCGCACCGGAGCCCACCACCAAGACCCGCATTCCTGGCTCCATTTCTTTGTCCCACTCGGCTGGTCTTGTATCATGCTTCCGTCCATGGCCAAGGCACGCAGTCCATCGGCTCAAGCGCTCCCGCTGGCGCCCGGCAATTTGCCGGAATTCACCGTGGGCGAACTCTCGGTCGCCTTGAAGCGCACCGTCGAGGGCGCCTTCGAGCGGGTCAGGGTCAGGGGCGAGCTGTCCGGCAGCAAGCGCCACGTCTCCGGGCATTTCTACTGCCGGCTCAAGGATGCGGATGCGGTCCTGGAGGCGGTCGCCTGGCGGGGCGTGTTCTCCCGCCTCGGGCTCAATCCCGAGGACGGCATGGAGGTGGTGGCCACCGGCAAGATCACCACATATCCCGGCCGCTCCCAGTATCAGCTGGTGATCGAATCGATGGAGCTGGCGGGCGAAGGCGCCTTGCTCAAGCTCATCGAGGAGCGCCGCAAGCGGCTTGCCGCCGAAGGCCTGTTCGATGCGGCGCGGAAGAAGCCCTTGCCGCTGCTGCCCGCCGTCATCGGCGTGGTGACCTCGCCCACCGGGGCGGTCATCCGCGACATTCTGCACCGGCTGGCGGAGCGCTTTCCCCGCCATGTGCTGGTCTGGCCGGTGGCGGTCCAGGGCGAAGGGGCCGCCGAGCAGATCGCCCTGGCAATCGAAGGTTTCAACCGGCTTACCCCCGGGGGCGCGGTGCCGCGGCCCGAGCTCATCATCGTGGCGCGCGGCGGCGGCAGCCTCGAGGATCTGATGGCCTTCAACGAGGAGCGGGTGGTGCGCGCCGCCGCCCTCTCGGCGATCCCGCTCATCTCCGGCGTCGGCCACGAGACCGATACGACCTTGATCGACTGGGCCGCCGACCTCCGGGCGCCGACGCCGACCGCCGCAGCCGAGCGCGCCGTGCCGGTCAAGGCCGAGCTCTTGGCCCGCATCCTGGAGATGGGCAGCCGGGCGGCGGCGGCGAGCCAACGCCTGATCGGCGAGCAGCGGATCCATCTGACCGGGCTGGCGCGCGGGCTGGGCGACCCGGTCGCCCTCATCCAAACCGCCATGCAGCGCCTCGATGACCGCGCCGAGCGCCTGGCCAATGCGCTGCCGAACTACGTGCGCGACCGCCGGGCGCGGCTCGACGGCGCCGCCTCCAAGCTCGGCGATCCGCGCCAGCTCATGGCGGCGGCGAAGGCCGCGGTCGAGCTCGTGGTCCACCGGCTGTCCGCCGCCTCGCACCGGTTCCTCATTGAGCGCCGGCACGGATTCGAGCGCTCCGCCCAGCGCCTCCGGCCACAGCCGATCCTGCTGAGCGTGCGGAACGGCCGGGAGCGCATCGGCGATCTGGCCCCGCGGCTGACACAGGGTGCCCGACGCGAGCTTGGTACCTTAGAGACGCGGCTCTCCGGCCTGGTTGCCCTGCTGCAGAGCTTCTCCTATGAGCGGGTGCTGGAACGCGGCTTTGCGCTGGTGCGCGATGCTGCGGGATCGCCGGTGACCTCCGCCAAGGCCTTGAAGCCCATGGACCCGCTCACGCTGCGCTTCGCCGACGGCGAAGCCGGGGTCACCGTCAGCGGCACCGCCAAATCGCCGCGCGGGCGGGGGTCCAGACGCGACGGCGGCGACCAGGGCTCGCTCTTGTGAGAGCGCTGGCGTTCATCCTGCTGGCGCTCGGCCTCGCGACCGCGCCGGCAGCCGCGCTCACGCTCGAGGGCAAGCTCACCCAAGGCTCTCTCGTCGAAGGCTTGGCCGCGCCGGGGGCTGCTGTCAGCCTCGACGGCAAGCCGGCCCATGTCGGCCCGGACGGCGCCTTCCTTCTCGCCTTCGGCCACGATGCGGCGGAGGAGGCGCGACTCGAGGTCGCCTATGCCGACGGCAAGACCGAGACGCACCTCCTCCAGATCCAGCGCCGGGAATGGGACATCCAGCGCATCGAGGGCTTGCCCGAGCGCATGGTGACGCCGAAGCCCGAGGACATCGCCCGTATCCGCGACGACAACCGGCAGATCGCCGAAGTGCGCGCCCTCGACTCGCCCGAGCCCTGGTACCGGCGCGGCTTCGCCTGGCCGGTGATCGGCCGGATCTCCAGCGTGTTCGGCAGCCAGCGCGTGCTCAACGGCCAGCCGCGCGCCTGGCACAATGGCGTCGACATCGCCGCCCCGGTCGGCATGCAGATCAAGGCCCCGGCCGACGGTGTGGTCCGCCTGGTGCATCCCGATATGTTCTTCACCGGCATCACCATGATGATCGACCATGGCTACGGGCTCTCCACCGTCTATGCGCATATGTCGCGGGCCGATGTGATGGTGGGCCAGAGCGTCAAGCGGGGCGATCCCCTCGGCGCCGTCGGCCAGTCCGGCCGCGCCACCGGCCCGCATCTCCACTGGGGCATGAGCCTCTTCACTGTCCACGTCGACCCGGCCCTGCTCTTGCCGCCGATGCCGCCGGTTGGGGAGAACTAGACGGCGAAATGGTACTTGATACGTACTGCGTATCGGACAACAATACGATGAACTCGTGATCCGCTCGTTTCGATGCAAGGACACCGCGCGCGTTTGGCAAGGACGGTCTAACCGTAAGTTTCCGGCGGATCTTCAAGATCGCGCGCTGCGCAAGCTGCGGCAGCTCGATGCCGCGCATAGGTTGGACGACCTCCGAAATCCGCCGGGCAATCGCCTGGAGGCTCTTCAGGGTTCGCGCAAGGGACAAATGAGTATCCGCATCATTGATCAGTGGCGCATTTGCTTTATCTGGGATGAAGGGGACGCCGATGGCGTCGAGATCGTGGACTATCATTGACAATCGACATGCTTTGGAGATTCGGCGATGGCGCTGCTTCGCAATCCTCACCCGGGCGACATACTGAGGCACGAGTTCTTGGACGAGATCGGGGTGAGCCAAAACCGACTCGCGAGTGCGATCGGGGTGCCGCCCAATCGCATTCACTCGATCATCAAGGGCGCGCGCACCGTTACGGCCGACACGGATTTGCGGCTGTGCAAATTCTTTGGTCTCTCCGAGGGCTATTTCCTCAGGCTGCAGAATGCGTTCGATACCCTGGAGGCGAAGCGCCGGATTGAGGCCGAAATTGCCCGCATCAAGCCCTACAAGCGGAACCGCGCGGCATAGCTGCAAAGCCACGCTCGTTCGCCGAGAGCATTCCCTGGATTCGCGTCAGCGCGACTGCTCCGTGTCTTCACCGTCGCTCAACCGGGCAATGGCAGACGCATCGAGGCGGTAATAGATTTTGTCCTCGACGATGCGGGCACCCAGCGCCCGGTAGACGGCCTGCGCTTGGGTATTGTCCTGCTCGGCCGTCCAATCAATGCGAACGCAGCCAAGCTCCTTCGCATTTCGCGCCAGGCCGCGCAGCAACGCCTTGGCGACACCGCGGCCGCGCGCCGCGGCGGCGGTGTAGAGATCTTTCATGTAGAGCTGCGGCTCCATGCCGAGCCCGGGAAAAAGCACGACGTAGGAGGCAAAT
Organism: Pseudomonadota bacterium; assembly: GCA_016195085.1. Classification (NCBI taxonomy): domain Bacteria; kingdom Pseudomonadati; phylum Pseudomonadota; species Pseudomonadota bacterium. Next base: position 4,895 of record JACQAG010000023.1, read on the forward strand.
CCCAGGAGGTCGTCATCCTCGACCGCCAGCAAGAAGTCGCCCCTTGCGAGCTGGGCTGCAATCGCCCGTGAGATATCCCTCTTGCTCGGCACGTGCATGTCGTAGTGCTGGAGAAGCTCCGCCACGAGCGTGGCGAGCACTGGGATGTCGGAAACAGTAGCCAATCGCACCGCGGCCATCGGTTGAGCTTAGGGCTGCCCCCTCAGGTCGTCCACCGGCCGCGGCGCGCGCAACGGCGTGGCGATGAGGCGCTTCAGCTCCTCGGTGCCACCGAAGCCGCCAACCCCGTCGGACCATCGGCCTAGCGGCAGGAAGGGGCTCTTGCCCGTCGATTTTTATGTAACATAACAGTTTTCTATGTTGTATAAATAACCATGGTGAAGCGTCCCCCGAATCCCGCACCGAGGCTGCAGCCGGTCCAACCCGGACCGTGGCGCAGCTGGTCGTCGGCCGCGGGCATGGCGGCCTTGCAAAGGCTGCTGGCCGAGGGCGAGAGCCCGTTCGGCAAGGCTTTTCTCGAAACCTTCGCCGCCGGGCTCGGCAACGCGAATACGCGCTCGGCCTACGAGGCGGCCCTCCGCCGCTTCACCGCTTGGTGCAGGGCGAAGCACATCGACGACCCGGCGCTGATCGGCTCCGAGCACGCCCGGATCTACTTCGAAGCGCTCTGCCGCGAGGTCAAGCCGGCGACGGCGCGCCAGCACGCGGCGGCGCTGCACGGGGCGTTCGGATGGCTGGTCGCGGCGAACGCGCTCAAATACGACCCCACCCGGACCATCCGCGGGCCCCGCCGCGCGCCCTCCCCGGCGCGGCGGCCGGCGCTCTCGGCGGCGGAGACCCGGCAGCTTCTCCAATCCATCGACACCACCACGCGCATCGGGCTCCGAGACCGGGCGCTCATCGCGCTCCTTGTCTATGGCTGTGCCCGCATCGGCGCCGTGATCGCCATGCGCATCGAGGACTACTATCTCCTCGGCAAGCGGCGCTGGCTCCGGTTGCACGAGAAGGGCGGAAGGCTGCATGAGCTGCCGGCGCACCCGAGGCTGGCGCAGTATCTCGATGCCTACATCGCCGGGCTCGGGCCCGTCGATGCGCGCCGGCGCTGGCTGTTTCCCTCGCTGCGCGGCCGCGCCGGCCGACCGGCCGAGCGGGCGATGACCAGGATCGATGCCTACCGGATGATCCGGCGCCGGGCGGCCGAAGCCGGCATCGAGGCCCGGATCGGTTGCCACAGCTTTCGCGCAACCGGGCTCACGGCGTTTTTTGCCAATGGCGGTACGGCTTCCCAGGCCCAGGCCATCGCCGCCCACGCTTCGGCCAAATCGACCTTGGCCTATGACCAGACCCGGCCGCCGGTCACCCTAGAGGAGATCGAACGCATTGCGCTCTGATCCGGAGAAGCCGGCGCGCCGCCGCGCCCAAACGCGCAAGCGCACCACCATCAGCCTGAAGCAGGCAAGGCGCCTCTATGCGGAGGAGCTCCGCCATTGCGCGCCGGCCCATTCAAGGCTGGTCGTCGATGCGTTCGCCACGGTGCCGCGCGAACGGTTTCTAGGCCCCGGACCTTGGACGATCCTGCCGGCGATGCGGCCCGACCAGGCGTTCACCACGCCCGATGCCGATCCCAGGCGCCTCTATCACAATGTGCTGGTGCCGATCGACGAAAGCCGGCGGCTCAACAATGGCGAGCCGGCGCTGTGGGCGTTCCTGATGGATCAGCTCCGCCTCGGGCGCGGCCAGCATGTGGTGCATATCGGCGCCGGCACCGGCTATTACAGCGCGATCCTCTCCGAGATCGTCGGGCGCCACGGACGGGTGACCGCGATCGAGGTCGACCCGGAGCTCTCACTTCGTGCGCGGCGCAATCTCAGGAAATGGCCGCAGGCCCGGGTCATCGCCGAGAACGGCTTCACCTTCACCCCCGAAGCGGCGGACGTCGTCGTCGTCAACGCCGGCGTGACCGAGATCGCCCTCCCCTGGCTGGATGCGCTCGAGGTAAGCGGCAAGCTGCTGGTGCCGCTGACCGTCGAGGATCTGCCCCGTGGCTGGGGCCCGCGCGGTTCGGGCCGCAACGGGTTCGGCGCCTATCTCCTGATCGAGCCCAAGGGTTCGCGCTACGCCGTGCGCTTCGTCAGCCGGGTCGGCATCTTCCCCTGCATCGGCGGTCGCGATGAGAGATCCGCGGAGAAGCTGAGGGGCGCGCTGCGATTTTCGGATTTCACCGCCATCAGCTCGCTGCGCCGGCCCCCGGAAAAACCCGACGACACCCTCTGGCTCCGAGGCACCGGCTATTGGTTCTCGACCGCGCCGGTCGCGGTGGAACCGCCGCCGCGCAAACGCAGGCGCCAGAACTAAATAGCCCAGCCCGCGGCATCACCGGAGATACAGATGCGCGCGACGATAAGAGATACGATTATCTATTTCGACGTCGAGGGGATGGGCCTCGTGCCCGATGGCGCCATGATGCGCGAGAGGCCGGTCGCGATGGTGGTACATGGCGGGCCTGGAAGCGATCATAGCGGCTTCAAGCCGGCATACTCTCCGCTCGCGACCAGGATGCAGCTCATCTACTTCGACCACCGCGGGCATGGCCGTTCCGCACGTGGAGACGCCGCCAAGTACACTCTGGACGAGAGCGTCGAGGACATGGAGGCGCTGCGGCGCCATCTCGGGACCGGGCCGATCGTTTCGATCGGGACGAGTTACGGTGGCATGGTCGCCATGGCGCACGCGGCGCGATATCCCGCCGGCGTCTCGCATCTGATCCTTATTGTAACCGCGGCCCATAACGGCTTCATCACGCGTGCTAAACAATACCTGCGCAAGTGCGGCACGCCCGAGCAGCAGGCGGCTTTCGAGAAGCTCTCTACGGGTGCTCTTACCACGATCGAAGCCATGCGCCGCTATTACGCGGTCACGGGTCCGCTTTACTCGGTCCGATACGACGCCGAGGCGCCAGAGTCGTCACACGAGCGCTCGATACCTTCGCCCGAGGCGCAAAACCGCGGGTGGTCGCCCGGTGGGTTCCTACACAGCTTCGATCTGCGGCCGGAGCTGAAGAACATTGCCTCCCCGACACTGATTCTCGCTGGCCGGCACGACTGGATCTGTCCACCCGAATTCTCCGAGGAGATCCACCGCCTCATTCCCGGTTCGGACCTCCGCATCTTCGAGAAGAGCAGCCACCAAATCCGAGTCGACGAACCGGAAGCCTTGATTGACGCGATTGCGGGTTTCATCGCTCACGACGCCTGCCGAACGGCCGGCTAGCGCCGCCGCCGATACTCACCCGCGCCTGATGTTCCAGAACACCGTTGCGCGCTGGACGAGGCCGCTGAGATCGGCGCGATGGGCGGTGGGCTGGATCATCTGGCCCAAGGGGATATAGGGCACCTCCTGGAAGGCCTGCTGCTGGATGGCTTCGGCGATCTTCCGCTGCTGCGCGGCCTCGTTGCTGCGCAGCCAGGCCTCGCGCAGCTCCTCGATGCGTGGGCTCGTGGGCCAGCCCGGTGCGGCCATCTTGCCGCTGCCGCGCAGAAACGCGTGGACGGCGGGGTTGGCCTGGTCGGCGCCGGGCCAATTCGTCTGGAAGACGCTCCAGCCGCCCTTGTCCAACCCATCGGTCTTGCTCCGGCGCTGCACCAAGGTACCCCAGTCCATCACCTGGTAGTCGAGGTTGAGGCCGAGCCGCCGGTAGAGATCGGCGGTGACGTCGGCGAAGATCTTCGCATAAGGCACGTCCGCCGGGCCCAGCAGCACCACCTTCTCGCCCTTGTAGCCGGCCTCTTCCAAGGCGCGCTTGGCGGCGTCCACGCTGCGCGGTCCGGTGAGCGCCTCCATGCCCGCCCCGTTCGCCATCGGCATGCCCGGACAGAAATAGCCGACGCCATCCTGCCAGCGCGAGCGGTCATCGCCGTTCATGGCGATCATGTAGTCGGACTGGACGATGGCCGGAAACAGCGCGCGGCGGATCTCCGCCTTGTCGAAGGGCGGCTGCAATTGGTTGAACCGCATGCACGAGATCGATCCCGCCGGCAAATGCACGGTGACCACCAGATCCTTGCGGGCCCGGAGCGTTTCCAGCAGATCGGCATTGGGCGTCAACACCCAGTCGACCTCGCCACGCTGGAGGGCGGCCGCCGCCGTCGTCGCATCCGGCAGAATCCACCATTCCACCCGGTCGAAATGGGCGATCTTCGGCCCGGCGGTGCCCGAGACCGAACCGCCGGATCGCGGCACATAGGCAGGGTTGCGCTCATAGACGACGCGGGCGCCGGGATTGCGCTCCGCGGCCCGGTAGATATAGGGACCGCTGCCGATCGTCGCCGTCACTTGGCTGAAGGGATCGCTCGAGGCGAAGCGTTCCGGCATCATCGCGCAGACATTCGCCGAGGACTTGCCCAGGGCATCGGCGACCGGGAACGCATATTTAAGGCGAATGCGGATCGTGCGGTCGTCGAGGGCGGCGATCTCCTCGGCGGCGGCCAGGAACGCCTGGCCGAAGCTATCGCGCGCCGCCCATCGGCGGATGCTGGCAACACAGTCGCGGGCCAGCACGCGTTCGCCATCATGCCATTTGAGCCCGTCGCGCAAGGTGAGCCGCCAGAGCGTGCCCTCGGCCTCGACCACATGGCCTTCCAGCATCTGCGGCTGCACCTGGTAGCGCGCATCCATGCCCCAAAGCATGTCGTAGACCAGATGGGCATGATCGGTGCTCTGGGACGCGGTCGTCCAAATCGGATCGAAAACGGCGAGATCCGCCGCCGGCACGAAGCGGATGACGCGGCTGGATTCGGCCCGCGCGATGGCGGGGAGCGCCAGCGCGGCCGCACTTGCCTTGAGGAAGCTGCGACGATGCATCATGGTGTCCTCCCGATTCGAGACAACCCCCAGGCGGACTCGAATGGCGCCCTGAGAGAGTAGACCCTCTGAGATTAGACGGGGCGGCCCCAGTACCTGATCGCGTTGCCTAAAGGGATTTGTACCGACTTTCTACGAAAGTCGGTACCAGGGCGGCAATGTCGGCCCGCTGGTGTGACTTTCCTGCACGCATCGCCTCACTTTCGAGCGCCTGTCCGGCGAAACTCTTTGCCGGCGTTCGCCGCATCGATTATGGTGCCGGCATGCGTTACGCTACGAAGCAACAGGTCATGTGCATTCTCTCGACCCACACCGGTGGGCCGTCGGAGGTCATGGCGCGCTGAGTTTCGCGACGTAACCCGAGACACCAAGGCCCCGCCGGACACCGTCGGGGCCTTTTTCATGGGCCTCGGCGGGACGCTCCGGCGACAACGGAGATCGCCATGGCCGGGGACGAGAGAGCGAATGCGGCAATCGCCGAAAATCCGTCCGGCGCGGAACGAACCCCTGCGCCGAGCGTGCGGGTGCGCCCGGAAGGCACGCATCTCTGGGATCAGCTCCGCGCCCGCTGGGGTGCGGCCGAGCGGCTGAGCGAGGCGCCGCCGCCCCGCGATGAGGAGTGAGCCATGCCCGCGCTCCGCCTCGATAAGCTCGCCAAGACCTTCCATAGGAGATCCCGGCCGGCCGGCGGGCTCGGCCGTCTGAGCCAGCTCTTCCGGCCGTCGCGGCCGATCGAGGTGCCGGCGGTCATCGGCGTCAGCTTCGCGGTCGAGGCGGGCGAGCGCGTGGCCTTCATCGGCCCGAACGGCGCCGGCAAGTCGACGACCCTCAAGATGCTGACGGGCATGCTGACGCCGAGCGCCGGCCATGCCGAGGTGGCGGGGCTCGTCCCCTGGCAGGCGCGGCGGCGGCTCGCATCGCGCATCGGCATCGTCTTCGGCCAGCGCTCGCAGCTCTGGCCGCAGTTGCCGGTCGCCGACAGCTTCTGGCTGCTCGCCCGCATCTACGGTGTGAGCCGGGCGGCGTTTCTCACCCAGAAGGCGCGCCTGACCCACGCCTTCGCCATCGGCGACTTCATGGACCGGCCGGCTTCCCAGCTCTCCCTAGGCCAGCGCATGCGCTGCGAGATCGCCGCCGCCTTGCTGCACGGGCCGGGGATTCTGTTCCTGGACGAGCCGACCATCGGTCTCGACGTGACCGCCAAGGCGGCGCTGCGCGATCACTTGAACGAGCTCTCCCGCGCCGATGCCACGACCGTGCTCTTGACCTCGCACGACACCGGCGACATCGAGAAGATCTGCGAGCGGGTCATCGTCATCGACCACGGCCGGCTGATCATGGATGTGAGCCTGGACAAGCTGAGACGCGACTATCTCGGCCGCCGCATGGTGACGCTGACCACCGCCGAGGAAGAGCCGCTTCTGGCGCTCGACGGCGTCGAGGTGGCGGCGAGGGCGCCTTACCGGCTCAGCCTTGCCGTCGACACCGCCCGGATGCCGATCCAGAAGGTCGTGGCGGAGGCGATGGAGCGTCTCACCATCCAGGATTTGATGATCGAGAACCCGCCCTTGGAGGACGTCATCAAGGCGATCTACCGCGGCGACCGGCGCGAGCCCGCCGAATGGGGCGCTTCGTGACTGCCGCACAGCAGGCCAAGGCCATGCTGGCGCTGTTCGCCATGGGCTGGCAGCGCGCCGGCATCGAGCGCGCGGCACTCCTCGGCCGCGCACTCCTCTACGGCCTGGTGCTGCTGATCTTCCAGGGCATCTGGCAATCGACCCCCCTGGCCGAGCTCGCCGGACCCGGCTACGACACCGAAGGGCTGATCTGGTACGTCGCGGTCACCGAGTGGATCGTCTTCGCCACGGCCTATCCCTACCGCGAGGTCGAGGCCGATATCAGAGGCGGCCGCATCGCCCAGCTGGCCTCGCGTCCGGTGCCCTACCTCGCCGCCGTTGCGGCCGAGTGGGCCGGCGCCAGCGGGTTCCGGCTCTTGGCGCTTGGCGGCTTCGGCTTCGCGGCGACGATCCTCATGACCGGCACGGTCCCGATCGCCTGGTCCGCCGGCCCCGGCCTCCTCCTGAGCGCGCTCCTGGCCATGGCGCTCGCCTTCCTCCTGCAATTCGCCATCGGGCTGGTCGCGGTCTGGATGGGCACCGCCGCACCGGTCTACTGGATCGCGCAGAAGCTGTTCTTCGTCATGGGCGGCCTGCTGCTGCCGCTCTCGATCTATCCAAGCACGCTCGGCGCCATCGCCGAGGCGAGCCCGTTTGCGGCCATGCTCTACGCCCCCGCCTCGCTCCTGCTCGACGCCGGCAGCGCCGGGCTCGGCCAGGTTCTCCTCGGGCAAGGCATCTGGCTGGCGCTGCTGGCGGCGGGCGCGCTCGCCATCGAGCACAGGGCGATCCGCCGCATCACCCGAGAGGGGATCTGAGCCGCCATGGGATCCTTTTCCTACCTCGCGACCTTGCTCCGCCTCAATGTGAAGAGCGGGCTCAGGCCCTTTCTCCCCTCGGCGATCGCGGCCACCCTCATGTGCGCCAACAACCTCGTCTTCTTCATCATCTGGCTCATCTACTTCCAGCGCTTCTCCAGCCTCAAGGGCTGGGGACTGGAAGACGTGGCGCTGCTCTTCGGCATCGCCGCCTGGAGCTTCGGGCTGACCGTGCTCGTCGCCGGCGGGGTGCGCGACATCACCCGCAGCATCGTCGACGGCAGCCTCGATGTGCATCTGGGCCGGCCGCGCCATCCCTTGCCGAGCCTCATCTTCGGCCGCTCCATTGCCGCCGGCTTCGGCGATTTGGCGAGTGCGGTGGTGCTGTGGCTGGGATACGCCGGCAAGGATCTTCTCGATCTGCCGTTCATCCTCCTCGTCGCCAGTGCGGCCGCGGTCATCGTGGTGGCGACCGCGACGCTCGTCAGCCTCACCGTGTTCTGGCTGCCGAACACGGTGCAGCTGGTCGAGGATGTGTATTTCATGCTGCTGATGGCCGCGGTCTATCCCCAGCACGTATTCGGCCCCTTCCTCAGGCTCCTCTTGTTCACGCTGCTGCCCGCCGCCTTCATCGGCCTGGTGCCGGTCGAGACGATCCGCGAGACCAGCCTCGAGAAGCTGGCGGTGCTGCTCGGCGCGGCGCTCGTCTATGCGTCCCTCGCCGTGCTTGTCTTCGAGCGGGGGCTCAAGCGCTACACCTCGGGCAGCAGCCTGAGCGCGCCCTAGAGAAGCATTGCCGATGCACCCGGGTGCTATTCTCCGCGATCAAGGGGCCCCGAGGGAGGTGCGTTCATGGAAGCGGTCGACCAGCTCAAGCGCACCATCAAGGTCTGCATGTTCGATCAATACGGAACCGTCGTCGACATGCAGACCGGTCTCATCGAGGCGGCGACACCCTACCTCGCGGAAAAGGGCTGGAGCGGCGATCCTTCCTCCTTCGTCACCTGGTGGCGGCGGACGCATTTCGAGAACTCGATGATCGATGCGCTCCTCGACAAGGAGCACACGCCCTATCGGGAGATCGGGCACCGCTCCTTGGCGCTGGTGCTGGAGCGCGCCGGCATCCCTTACACGATGGATGAGGTGCGCCGGCTGGTCGCTGAAATCGAGCGGCTCCGCCCATTCCCCGAGGTGCCCGAGGCGCTGGCGCGGCTCAAGACCCGCTACCGGCTCGTGGTCCTGTCCAACGGCGATCCCGACATGCTGGAAGCCGCGACGCAGCATCACCGGATATCCTTCGATCAGGTGATCTCGGTCGCCAGCGCCGGCAGCTTCAAGCCCCATAGGGCGACCTACACCAAGGCCGCGGCGATGGTGGGTGTCGGCATGGAGGAGGTGCTGTTCGTCGCCAATCACGCCTTCGACTGCATCGGCGCGAAATCGGCGGGCATGCGCACCTGCTTCATCGACCGCCGCCGGCGCCCCTTCGGGATCACGCCCCACCAGCCCGATCTCATTATGGGGACGATGACGGAGCTGGCCCAGCTCATCGCCTGATCTCGGCCCTCATACCTTCGTCTAATGTCGCCGGCCAGGCCCCGCTCCTAGGCTCGAGCCCAGGAAATGGGGAGAGAGTCATGAGCGACCGTGTCATCGATTGGCCGTTGGGCGAGTCCTCGAGCGCGTTGACGCCGTATTCGGCCGAGACCTCGCTCGCCCGCGAAGGGGCGGATTGGGGGCCGGCGGCGCGCGCCATCCTCGGCCCGCATCTGCGCTATTTCGCGCCGATCCCGGCGCCGCATGCGCCGGCCCGCGACCCGGGCAGAGAGGCGGATTGGCATTTGCTGCAATTCCGGGGCGGCGTGTGAGCCGTCCTCCCGCTCGGTCCGCCCTGCTTAGCCCGAGAGGCCCTTCTTCTTCTTATAGGCGGCGATCGCCTCTTTGAGATCGTCATAGGCCTCGCAGCCGAGCGTGCAGAGCTTGTCCAGCACCGCCAGACGCTCCTCGGCCCTGGGGAGATCGTCCATCGTGAGATAGAGCTCGCCCAGATATTCGTTCGCCGCCTTGTGCTCGGGATCGAGCTTGATCGCGGTCAGGTACTGATCGAGCGACTCCTTGAGCTTGCCGGTCTTGCGCATGCTCAGGCCCAAGAGGCTATGGGCATCGGCGTTCTTGTTGTCGACGAGGAGAACCTTCTCCAAGAGCGGGATCGCCTCGGCGTATTTCTCCTGCTTCACCAGAGCGTCGGCCTTCATGTAGTCGGGATTGCCTTTGCTCGCAGCCGAGGGCTGGGTCGGGATCATCGCCAGGGCAGGCCAAGAGAAGCCGAGCAAGACCAGAAGCAGAACCGCCTGAAGGCGCAGCATCGTCGACCTCATTTCACCAGCAGCTTTTCGATCTCTTGGGTGATCGTCGCCGATGTCGGCGTCACCGTCGAGGGCCAGGCCCCGGCCAAGCTGCCATCGGGTGCCAAGAGGTATTTGTAGAAGTTCCAGCGCGGCGTGTAGGACTCGCCCAGCTCCGCCTCCACCCATTTGTAGAAGGGATGGGCGCCGGGACCGCTGACGCTGTACTTGTCGGTCAAGGGGAAATCGACGGCGAAGTTCACCTCGCAGAACTGCTTGATCTCCGCCGCGCTGCCCGGCTCCTGCTCGCCGAAATCGTTGGAGGGCACGCCCAAGACGACGAGACCGCGATCGCGGTAGCTCCGCCACAGGGATTCGAGCCCCTCATATTGCGGGGTGAACCCGCATTGGCTCGCGGTGTTGACCACGAGCACGGGGTGGCCGGCGAACTTGGCGAGCGGCAGCTTGCCGCCATCGATGCCGGTGAACTCGAAGGCGAAGCCGCCCTTGGAGCCCGCCGCACTCGGCGGCGCCACGCTCATGCTCGCCGCCGCCAGCAGCATGCCGGCGAACTTGATGAATTTCGCCATGGCAGAGTCTCCTTCCCGGCACTCCGTTCAGCCATAACGCTGCTCCCGCCAGGGATCGCCCAGATTGTGGTAGCCGCGCACTTCCCAGAAGCCCTTCGTCTCCTTGGCCGCGAACCAGATATGGCGGACCCACTTGGCACTCTTCCAGAAATAATGCTTCGGCACCACCACGCGCACCGGACCGCCATGCTCGCGGGTGAGCGGCCTTCCCTCCCACGCGGTCGCCAGCAGCACGCCCTCGTCGTCGAAGGCCGCCAGCGGCAGATTGGTCTGGTAGCCGTCATAGCTCTTGAACATGACGAAGCGCGCCTCGGGCTTCGGCCGCACCACGGAGACGAGGTGTCGCCCCGACACGCCCTCCCAATGATTGTCGAAGCGCGACCAGGCGGTGACGCAATGGATGTCGGAGACATGGCGGGTGACCGGCTGCGCCGACAGCTCGCTCCATCCCCATTTGAGCGGCTGCTCGATGAGGCCGCCGACCGCGAGCTGCCATTCCCTAGCCGGCACATTGGGCTGCGTGCCGAGGTCGAGGACCGGCCAGTTCTTGACGAGATGCTGGCCCGGCGGTAGCCGGCGCGCTGCGGGGCTGGCGGTCTCCCCGGTCAGGAGACGGCCTTCCCGCGCCCATTTCTCCTTGGCCTCGATCAGCTTCTGCTTGGCCCGTGGAACCCCGTCCATCGCTTTCTCCCTCGACTAGACGGGAAGATATGGGCTCAGCGCCGCGGCGAATAGCCCCCGCTCGCGCGCTCGTGATCCCGTGCCGGCCGATACGAAGAGTGCTGCAATCCCGATCACCGCCAGCGCAAGAGCCAGCGCTCGGCGGCCGAGAGCAAAGCCCCGACGCCGAGCCCGAGGAGCGAGAGCACGACCACGCCGGCCAAGAGCTGGTCGGTCTGCATGAGATTGCCGGCCGTGAGGATGAAGGCGCCGATGCCCCGCTCCGCCCCGATCATCTCCGCAGCGACCACCAGGATGAGGGCGATCGAGGCGGAGATGCGAAAGCCCGAGAGAATGCCCGGCAGGGCGCCGGGAAGCACGATCGTCCTTAGGATCGCATGGCCGGGCAGGTTGAAGCTCTGGGCCATGCGAATAAGGCTGCGGGGCACCTGGTCGATGCCGCTCGCCGTCGCGATCACGGTCGGGAAGAACACGCCCAGCGCGATGGTGGCGAGCTTCGCCGGCTCGCCGATGCCGAACCAGAGAATGAACAACGGCAGGAGGGCGATCTTCGGAATCGGAAACAAGGCGGAGACGATGGGGAGGCCCGCGGCCCGGGCGAGGCTGAAGACGCCGATCGCCGTCCCGGCGGCGAGGCCGGCGAGCGTGCCGATCACCCAGCCGCCGAGGATGCGGACGAGGGAGGCCTCGAGGTGATCGGCGAGCTTGCCGGAGAGGGCCAGGCGCCAGAGCGCGCGGGCGACCGAGTCCGGGCTCGGCAGAAAGACCGGCGAGACCAGCCCCACGGTGCTGGCGGCCTGCCAGAGGAGGATCGCGCCGATGAGCGCTGCCCACGCCGCCAGCGGCCGCGGCCGGGCGACGAAGCCGCCGCCGCGAAAGCCGAGGGGACGCGGGTTAGCGGCGGCGTCTCCGGCTTCGATGGCGCGCCTGGTCATGGCGGTATGACCTCGCGTTCGGCATCGCGGGCCTCGTTCTGAATGAGCGCCCAGAGATGCTGGCGCAGCGAAGCCAGATGCCGGCTGCCGGCGTCTGTGCGGCGGTCCCGCCGCGTCCGCTCCACCGGGATCACCGCCTTGATCCGACCCGGGCGCCGGCTCAAGACCATGACGCGGTCCGCCAGGCGCAGCGCCTCATCCAGATTGTGGGTCACATAGACCGACGTCGTCCGCTTCTGTTCGCAGATCTGGATGAATTCCTCGAGCAACAGCTCGCGGGTCTGCGCATCGAGCGCGGAGAGCGGTTCGTCCAAAAGCAGGACCGCCGGCTCGACGGCGAGCGCCCGGGCGATGCCGACACGCTGGCGCATGCCGCCGGAGAGCTGCTTGGGAAAGGCTTCGGCGAAACCGGCAAGGCCGGTCAAGGCGAGCACGGACTCGATGCGCCGGCGCCGCATCTCGGCGGTGAGCCCATGGTGCTCGAGCGCCAGCGCCACATTGCCCCAGACCGTGCGCCAGGGTAGGAGCGCGAAGTCCTGGAACACGTAGGTGAGCGGATTGAGACAGGAAGGGGAGAGATCGCCGGCGAGGCTCACCCGACCGAAGCTGGGCTGGATGAGCCCGCCCAAGATGCCGAGCAAGGTCGACTTGCCGCAGCCGGACGGACCGATGACGGCGAGGATCTCGCCTTCCTCCACGCGAAAAGCGATGCCGTCCAGAACCTCCAGCCCGTCATAGCGATGCGAGATCGACTCGGCGATGATCTGCATGGAGCGGAGGCCTGGCCTCGGATCAGTCCGGCAGCGGCGGCACGAAGCCCGCCTCGATGATGGCGGCGGCGTCGGCGCCGGCATCGACCAGGCCCTCGCCCTGCCACCACTTCACCTGATGGGCGATGTCGCGGGCGCTGAAGCGCGCTTCAGGGTCGACATAGGGCAGGCCCAACTGCAGCGAGTCCCGCGGCTGCTCGGTGTATTTGGCGATGATGGCGAGCGCCGTGGCGAAGGCGTCCGCATCCGCGGGCTTGCCGTCGGCGGTCTTGTGCTGGAAGGCCGCATCGTAAGCCGCGGCACCCCGCTGGAAGGCGCGCACGAAACGCTCCGCCAGCGGGCGCTTGCGCTCGATCAGGAAGGGCCGGGTGAAGAGCGCCCCCAATTGCCACGGCGTCTCGTCGCCGGCCCAGCCGATGATCTTCGCCTCGCCGCGCGCCGCCATCGGCAGCGCCACGGTCGAGGGCATGACCGCCGCCTCGACCTGGCCGCCTTGGAGGGCCGAGACCATGTTGGGAATGCTCTGGAGCGCCACCAGCCGCATGCCGGAGAGTGGGAAGCGGTGTTTCTCGGCCAAGAGCCCGATCATGTAGTGGAAGGTCGAGCCGACCTGGGTCATGGCGACGGAACGCCCGGCCAGGTCCTTGGGCTGGCGGAGCCCTTTCTCCCAGGCCTGGTTCGAGGCCATGTAGGCGGAGAGGCGGTAGCCCGGCTCCTCGCGGCTCTGGCCGGCGATGATCTTGAGGGCACCCTTGCCGGCGAGATTGTAGAAGCCGGCGGTCAAGCCGGTGACACCGAGATCGGCATCGCCGGCGACCACGGCCACCGCCACCGGCTGCGCGGCGGTGAAGAACTTGAACTCGACCTCCAGGCCCTCGTCCTTGAAGAAGCCCTTGTCGGCGGCGAGAAAGAGCGGGCCCGAAGACGAAAGCCTGAGCGCCGCCACGCTCGCCTTTTCGGCCAATGCCGGGCTCGGGCCCCAGGCGATCGCGAGGGCGGCCAAGACGATGAGGCTGTGCATGCTTCGGTCCCTCCCCTCGCCATCCATTTGAGCGAGGCTTAGGCGAAGGGAGTCGAAGCGTCAATCCATGCGGTCGCGTGCCCCCACCCCGTCCCTCCCCCACGAAACGTGGGGGAGGGAGCCGGAGCTTCGGCTTCGTTCCCCCTCCCCCGCCGAAGGTGGGGGAGGGCTAGGGTGGGGGCATCGGTCGCTTCGCTGTACCCTGCCTGCTAGGTTGACGCTTCTTCCTTCTCGCGCGAGTTCGAGATGCCGTCTTCGGGCCCGACCCACACGCCTCAGCACACCGTCGAGGGCATTCTCTTGATGCTGGGGGCGCTGGTGCTGCTGCCGACGATGGACGCGGTGATCAAGCATCTGAGCCAGCGCCTGCCGGTGGGCGAGATCATCTGGGCGCGCTACTTCTTCCATCTGGCCGTGCTGCTGCCGGTAGTGCTGTGGCGCCATCGGGCCGCGGCCCTGATCGCGGCTCCGATCCTGCCGCAGCTTTGCCGCGGCATCTTGCTCCTGGGCTCGACCACGCTCTTCGTCACCAGCCTGTCGATGCTGCCGATGGCAGACGCGGCCTCGCTGTTCTTCATGGCGCCGCTCATCATCGCCGCGGCCGCACCAAGGCTCTTGCGCGAGCGGGTCGGCCTCGTGCGCTGGCTGGCGGTGCTGCTCGGCTTCGTCGGCGCCCTCATCATCGTCCGCCCGGGCTTTGCCAGCTTTCAATGGGGCAGCTTGTTCGCGCTCGGCTCGGCCGTGGTCAACGCCTCCTATCTCATGCTGACCCGCCGGCTCGCCGGCAGCGTGCCGCCGCTGGTGGCGCTCACTTATGTGGCGGCGACCGGCGCCGTGCTCATGTCGCTGATCGTGCCCGTATTGTGGGTGACGCCCTCGCCCCGCGACGCGGCCTTGTTGCTGGCGGTCGGGCTGCTGGCAGCCCTCGGGCATTTCCTGGTGATCAAGGGACTCGAGCGGGCGCCGGCCTCGGTCCTGGCGCCTTGCACCTATTTCGGCTTGGTCACCGCGACGATTCTCGGCTACCTCGTCTTCGGGCAACTGCCCGATCTCTGGACCTGGATCGGCGCCGCGCTGGTGGTGACGACCGGGCTTGCCGTCACCCTGGGCGAGCATTGGCAGGCCCAGCACAGCCTGCAGCGTCAGGCCGGCGCGGCATGAGCCCCCGTACCTCCCGGCCGCGCGTGGTCTCGCTCATTGCGAGCGCGACCGAGATCGTGGCCGCCCTCGGCCATCTCGATAATCTCGTCGGCCGCAGCCATGAATGCGACTTTCCCCCGGAGGTGGCCCGCGCGCCGGTCTTGACCGAGCCCCGCTTCTCGACCGAAGGCAGCAGCGCCGAGATCGACAGGCGGGTCAGGGCCAGCCTCGCCGATGCGCTCTCGGTCTATCGCGTCGATCGGGCGCGGCTCGAGGCGCTGGCGCCCGACGTGATCGTGACCCAGGACCAATGCGAGGTCTGCGCGGTCAGCCTCGCCGACGTGGAAGCGGCGCTCGCCGACTGGCTGGAGAGCCGCCCGCTTCTGGTCTCCCTCAAGCCCAACGCTCTCGGCGATGTTTGGAGCGACATCGCCCGCCTCGCCAAGGCGCTCGGCTCGGCCGAGGCCGGCAGCGCTCTCATCCGCCGGCTGAAGCAACGGATGGATGCCATCGCCCGGCGCGCACGCCAAGCCCGGCGACGGCCGAGTCTCGCCTGCATCGAATGGATCGATCCGTTGATGGCGGCCGGCAATTGGATGCCCGAGCTGGTGGCGATGGCCGGCGGCATCGCACCCTTCGGCGAAGCCGGGCGCCATTCGCCCACTCTCCTCTGGGAGGACCTGGTCAGCGCCGATCCCGATGCCATCTTGATCATGCCTTGCGGCTTCGGCATCGAGCGCAGCAGCAGGGAGCTCGCTTGCCTTGTCCGCCGCCCGGAATGGTCCGCCCTGGCCGCGGTCAGGAACCGCCGTCTCGCCGTGGCCGACGGCAACGCCTTCTTCAACCGACCCGGGCCGCGGCTGGCGGAAAGCTTGGAGATCCTGGCCGAGATTCTGCACCCGGAGCTGTTCGACTTCGGCCATCGCGGAACTGGTTGGATCGGCTGGGATAGTTGCGGGCGATAGGCAAGCGCGCCGGCGCTGCCGCGCAGGTTGCGGGCGTGGCAAAAGGTCGCGGTTGCCCGTCGGCGAAGGACACCGGACCCATCTTCTCGTCTTCGCATTGACCGGAGCTGAGGCGCGCATGGGCGCAGACGAAGCCGCGTTGCCTGCTGCATGAGACCCCCTCGATGATCGGCGACGCCACCCTCAGAGCCAGCGCCCCGCATGCGACTGTCACCATTGCGCCCGCGGCGATCGCTCGCCGTCGGCTCGCGACCTGGGGCGGCATCCAGGCCGACAGCGTCCAGGTGCTTCGCCGCGATCCCTTCGAGTATGGATTCTGCTCGGCCCGACATTTGCTGATCGCCTCCGAACAGGTGGCGCGCTACGACGGCGAAAGCTTCGTCGAAGGATTGCCGAAATCGGTCCTTCGCGAGTTTAGCGAGACGCTGACGTTCGTTCCCGCCGGACATCGGTTCCACGGCTGGCACAAGCCTCGCGGCCTAGCGCGGGCGACTTACCTCTACATCGAGCCGCACGCTCCGCTGCTCGGCCCGGAGCTCGATTTTGCCGAGACGGCATTCAAGCCCAGATTGGCGTTCGCCGATCGCAATCTGTGGACCACAGCGCTCAAGCTCGGGGCGGAAGCGGAGAACGCCAGCCCCGACCGGCCCTATGCGGAAGCGCTCGGCATGGTGCTCGCGCACGAGCTCATGCGCCTCAACAACCCTGACAAGGCGCCAAGGCCGGTCATCCGCGGCGGGCTCGCAGCCTGGCAGCAGAAGCGGGTCGCCGAGTTTATCGCGGAGCATCTCGGCCAAGAGATCGCCCTGTCGACGCTGGCGAAGCTGGCGCAGCTCAGCCCTTTCCACTTTGCGCACGCCTTCAAGCAGTCCTTCGGAATGCCGCCGCACCGCTACCACACCAGCCGGCGCATGGAGCGGGCGAAGACCTTGCTGGCGCGCCAGGGGCTGTCGATTACCGAGATCGGCCACCGACTCGGCTACCGCGAGACCAGCTCGTTCACTGCGGCATTTCGCAAGGTCACCGGCTTTTCGCCAAGCCAGTTCCGCCGCAATCTCGGATGATCGCCGCCGTTTGAAGGCAGCCCTCGCGGTATCGCCGATCTCCGCAAGATCGAGCCAGCTTCAGCAAGGATCGACAAGATCCCGCCGCGGCCGATCGCTAGTCTGGAAGACGCACGCCTAGGCGTCGCGGAGATCGTGAATTTCCGAGCCTTGCGCGTGCGCTCCCGTCCCGGCCCGTCGCTCCCATGGTCAAAGCCGAGGCGGCCGACGCCCGGCCGACCGAGTTCGGCGGCTGGATCGTCTCTGGCGACGGGCTCGCAATCCCAGCGCCGAGGCCGGTCGGGACCCCAGCCCAAGGCGATCATCACGGTTAGGTGCGGCGTTGAGCGAAATGCAATTCAAGACCGCCGTCGTCAAGCAGGCCCACGACTATTGGCTGAGCAAGGCCGCCCCGGGGCGTCTCCCGGCGCGCGCCGAGATCGAGCTGGAGGAAATCAAGCACCTCCTGCCCTATGTCTTCCTCGTCGATGTGGCGGGAAACCCGACCGAATTCCGCTTCCGGTTGGTCGGCACCGAGATCGATGCATGGGCGGGGAAGCCCTATACCGGGCTCGCGGTCAATGAGCGGGACTATGGGCCGCAATGGCGCCGCATCTATGACGAATACCTAGAGGTGGTCCGCACCCGGGCACCCCGCTTCAGCCGATATCGTGCGCCCTGGGTCTCCAAGGAATACCGGCTCTACGAGCGCTTCATCGCGCCCTTGTCGAACAGCGGCGGCGCCGTCGACATGCTGTTCGGCGCACTGCACATGGTAGACTAGAGACGGATCGGCGCCGTCGCCGAAAGGCCTGGCTGGCCGCCGTCAACGAGCCCGCATGAGATGTGGCACCCATGTACGTTCCCAATCACTTCCGCGAAGATGATCCGAACGAACTCTGCCAGCTCATCCGGGAGCACGGCTTCGGCACCTTGATCGCCAGCCTCGAAGGCCGGATCGAGATCGCGCATCTGCCCTTCCTCATCGATGCCGATCAGGGCGCCCATGGCACGCTCCTGGCCCATGTGGCGCGCGCCAATCCGATCCACCACGCCTTCGACGGCAAGACCGCGGCGGTCGCGGTCTTCCATGGGCCCGATAGCTACGTCTCTCCCGATTGGTATGAGAACCGGGTGGCGGTGCCGACCTGGAATTACGCGGTGGTGCACGCCCATGGCCATCCGGCGGCGCTCGAGGACGAGGCGCTCACGCGTCTGTTGGAGCGTCTCAGCGCCACCCATGAGGCGAAGCTCGCGCCGAAGCGGCCTTGGACCATCGACAAGCTGCCGAAAGAGATGTTCGCCGGGCTGAAGAAGGCGATCGTCGGCTTCTCGATGCCGATCGAGCGCATCGAAGGCAAGTTCAAGCTGTCGCAGAACCGGCAAGCGCCCGATCGCCTGGGCACCATCGCGGCCTTGGAAGCGCTGCCGGGCGAAGGGGCCGCCGGCGTCGCGGCGCTCATGCGCGCGCGAGAAAAATAGCAGGTTCACCACAGAGACACGGCGAGCACAGAGAAAATCCGATTCGTGATGCGCTACGCGCAAAAAATTCGTCTCTTCTCCGTGTCTCTGTGTTGAATCTCCTCAAGCCTTCTGGCGAAATTTTAGCTTGAGCGCCAACAAGAGCGCGGTCAGCACCATGCCGATGACATTGCCGACGATCGCGGCCCAAGCATCCAGCATCAGCACGTAGACGAAGCCGAAGACGCCCGACACCAGCGCCAGCACCAGCCAGACGGTGGAGAGGTCCTCGGCCGAGCGGGTGCGCCAGGTCTTCAGGAGTTGGGGGATGATCGAGGCGAGCCCCAGAATAACGGCAATCGCGCCGATGAGCTCGATGAAGGGTTTGTTCACGGGGGTGGGAGCGGCTCGGAGGCTTGGTCGGGTTCAGCTCTCATTGTAGCGGATTTCGCCGGCGACGATTGAGAGTTTCACCCGCTCAAGCGACAGCCCGGCGCAGGGACCGGCAATGCAGAAACCATCCTCGGGCCGGAACAAGGCCCCGTGGGTCGCGCACATGATCCAGCTATCGTCGGGAGAGAGAAAGCGATCGGGGAGCCAGTCGAGCGGCGTGCCGACATGGGGGCAGGAATTGACGTAGCCATGGACCACGCCGGCCCAATTGACGAGGAAGATCGCCGTTCGATGATCCTCGCGCTCGACGGCGAAGCCGCGGGTTGCCCCCTCGGGCAGATCGTCCAGCCGGCAGAGCAGGCTCAAGCCTTGACGCCCGCCATCTGGCAAAGGAGCTCCCAATGGGCCGCGCTCACCGGCACTACCGAGAGCCGCGAATGGCGCACCAGGAGGAGATCGGCAAAACGCGTGTCGGCCTTGATCTCCTTCAAGGTGACCGGCGTCTTCACCGGCATCACCGGCTTGACGCCGACCATGACGAATTTTCCGGTGGGATCGCTCGGATCGGGATGGGCGGTGCGGGTGATCTCCATCACGCCGACGATCGCCAGCCCTTCATTGGAGTGGTAGAAGAACGCGCGGTCGCCGACCTGCATCGCCTTCAGATTGTTGGCGGCTTGGTGATTGCGCACCCCGTCCCAATGCGTCGACCCCTTCTTCACCAGCATGTCCCAGGAGAAGGTGTCGGGCTCCGACTTCATCAGCCAATAGGCCATGGGCAGACTCCGTTCCGCTCAGCCCGGCGCGCCGCCGACCGCCGGCGCGGAGAACACCTTGCGCCAGGGATGGATGGTGAGCGACTGGAACAATCCCGCCCTGTCGTAGGGATCGGCGGCGGCGAAAGCACGCGCCTCCGCCTCGTTCGTGCACTCGACCAGGAGCAAGCTGCCGATCGGCGTCTTGCCATCGTCTGCCAGCACCGGCCCGGCGGTGAACAGGCGGTGCGACTGGCTCCTGAGATAGTCGAGATGGACGGGACGGGTCTTCAGCCTGAGCTCGACCGCGTTCGGCTTGTCCAGGCGATAGATGGCGAACAGCATGCGGCTCCTGGGGGGTGGCGAGCGGTGCGGATTCGGATCGGCGCCTCGTTTTAGCTGCCGGAACCGGCCCCGTCCAATCTTCCGCCGGCCTCCGGCAAACCGCTCGGCCGCGGCCCCCCCGCCTCGTCCATTTCCTCGGCGTAGCGCTCGAACCGCCGCGCCGTGTCCAAGAGCAGGCGGCGACGCTGTTGTTCGGATTCGCCCGTCAGCAGCGATGCATCCTCGCGCAGCCGATCCGCGGCGTCGCGCAGGAGCTGCCGGAACCGCTCGGTTTCCTTCAGCGCTTTGACCAGTCGTGCGCGTCGCCGGGTGAGCTCGCGCTCGGGCGAATCATCACCCTCCCCCTGCTCGCTCATGGCGTTCTGCCGCTTGTCCCGTGGCTATCGCAAGGCATTTCTACCTATGTGTGTATGTTCACCCGGACGATTGGTCAATACATTTGTATGCAGCACCCGACGATTTCCGGGTAATTCGAGGGCTCTAGCAGCCGCCGGAGAGCGCCGGGACGATGCTATTTAAGATTTTAACTTGCTGCCGAATTGCCCCGTTTCGTCCTCGCGCTTCAGCGGCCGCTCCAACAGGCCGGCGATCGCCTCGGCGACCCCGAGCGCACCCGTCAAGACCGCATCGACCGCGACCGCGATCGGCATGTCGACCCCGAGGCTGTGCGCGAGCCGCAGGACGGCCGCGGCACTGGTGACCCCTTCGACCACCGCCGGCCCGGATCCCAGCGCATCGGCGAGGCTCCGTCCTTGGCCCAGCGCCACCCCGAGGCCGTGGTTGCGCGACTGGCCGCCGGTGCAGGTCAGCACCAGATCGCCCAGGCCCGAGAGCCCGGCCAAGGTCTCGCTTCGCGCCCCCTTGGCCAGCCCGAGGCGCAGCATCTCGGCCAAGCCTCTGGTGATGAGGGCGGCGCGCGCATTGTCGCCGAGCCGCGCCCCTTCGACGATGCCGGCGGCGATCGCGAGCACGTTCTTGACCGCGCCGCCGAGCTCGGCGCCGACGGGGTCATCGGAGAGATAGGGGCGGAACCGCCGGCTGGCGAGCGCCTCCGCAAGCGCGCTGCCCAGCTGCGGGTCGGTGGTGGCCAGCGTGACCGCGGTCGGCAGCTCCAACGCCACTTCGGCGGCGAAGCTCGGCCCCGACAGCACCGCCAGCCGATGGCCGGGGGCGACGCTCTCCGCGACCTCGGTCATCAGCAAGCCGCTGCCTTGCTCGATGCCTTTCGCGCACAGCACCAGCGGCCTCGAGGTGCCGAGATGGGGTGCCAACCGGCCGAGGGTCTGGCGGAGATGCTGCGCCGGGGTCGCCAGCAGCAGGGCATCGGCTTTAGCGGCGCCGGCGAGATCGGTGGTGGCGCGAATGCCGGGACCCAGAGGAATGCCGGGAAGGAAGCGCGGATTGCCGTCGCCGCGGTTGATCGATTGGGCGACGTCTTCCTCATGCGCCCAGATCAGGGCCTCGCCGCCGCCGCGGCCGACCACCAGCGCCAAGGCGGTGCCCCAGGCGCCGGCGCCGATGATGGAAAAGCGCCTCACGCCTTCACTCCGGCGCCGATCGCCGGCGGGGCGCCTGGATCCAGCGGCCAGCGCGGCCGCGGCCGGAAGTCGAGACCGTCGGCGAGACCTAGCCGCAGCCGTTCGAGCCCGGCCCAGGCGATCATCACGCCATTGTCGGTGCAGAGCGATGGCGGCGGCGCCACGAAGCGGATCGATTCGTCTTCGGCCAGCCTGGTCAGGCGCTGGCGCAAGAGGCGGTTGGCGGCGACCCCGCCCGCCACCACCAGGGTGCCGCCCCCCGCATGTTCGGCGCGAAACCGGCGAACCGCGTTTCTGGTGCGATCCGCCAGCACGTCGGCGGCCGCCGCCTGGAACGAGGCGGCGATGTCGGCGACGTCCCGTGCCGCCAGCGGCTGCGGCCGCGCTTGAACCGCGTGGCGCAACGCCGTCTTCAGGCCGGAGAAGGAGAAATCCGCGCCCGGGCGCCCGAGCATCGGCCGCGGCAGGGGAATGCGCGCGGCATCGCCCTTGAGAGCCGCTGCTTCCACTGCCGGCCCGCCGGGATATCCCAGGCCCAAGAGCTTCGCTGCCTTGTCGAAGGCCTCGCCCACGGCATCGTCGATGGTGGTTCCGTAGCGGCGATACTGGCCCACGCCCTCCACCGCCAAGAGCTGGCAATGACCGCCCGAGACCAGCAGCAGGAGATAGGGGAAGGCCACGTCGTCGGTAAAGCGCGCGGTCAGCGCGTGGCCTTCCAGATGATTGACCGCCACGAACGGCAAGCCGCAGGCAAGCGCCATCGCCTTTGCCATGGTGGCGCCGACCAAGACGCCGCCGATCAGCCCCGGACCCGCGGTCGCGGCAACGGCGTCGACCTCGCTCAGATCGAGCTTGGCTTC
Organism: Pseudomonadota bacterium; assembly: GCA_016195085.1. Taxonomy (NCBI): domain Bacteria; kingdom Pseudomonadati; phylum Pseudomonadota; species Pseudomonadota bacterium. The sequence continues at coordinate 27,031 of JACQAG010000023.1, forward strand.
GCCGAGCGCGGCTCGGATCAACGGCTCTAAATGCTGGAGATGCGCGCGGGCGGCAATCTCCGGCACGATGCCGCCATAGGGCTGATGCTGGGCAAGCTGCGAGAGCACGAGATTCGCCAGCGCCCGGCGGCGGTCATCGACCAGCGCCACCGCCGTCTCATCGCAGCTCGTCTCGATCCCGAGCACGATCACGCCCCCACCCTCCCGCTCGCGCGGGTCCCTCCCTCCCCCACGCATGCGTGGGGGAGGGCCGGGGTGGGGGCATTCGCGCGCAATCTCGGTTGGCATCGCAGGGAGCGCATGGCGGGCCGGACTGTAGCCGAGGCCTCGTGCGCCCGCACCCATCGGCAGACATTATTATTGCCCTTGCCGACCGGGCTCGTTCCGCTTTCCTTCCTCCAAGGCAAAGGCTACAGCTTCGCCATGGCAGCATCGGCGCTTCGCATCGGCACGCGCGGCAGCAAGCTCGCCCTCGTCCAGGCGCGCGAGGCCGCCCAGCGTCTGGCCCTTTGCCATGGCTGGCTGGCCGCGCCCGGCGCCATCGAGATCGTGCCGATCCGCACCACCGGCGATGCCCAGCAGACGCGGCTCCTGGCCGAGATCGGCGGCAAGGGACTGTTCACCAAGGAGATCGACGAGGCCTTGCTGGGCGGCCGCATCGAGCTCGCCGTCCACTCGCTGAAGGATTTGCCGACCTGGCTGCCGGACGGCGTGCTGCTCGCCGCCGTGCTCGAGCGCGAGGACCCGCGCGACGTCTTCATCGCCCGCGGCGCGCACCGCCTGGCCGAGCTGCCGAGGGGCGCCAGCGTCGGCAGCGCCTCGCTCCGCCGCGCCGCCCAGCTCCTGCATCGCCGCCCCGATCTCAAGATCGTGCCGCTCCGCGGCAATGTCGACACCCGGATCGCCAAGATCGCCGCCGGCGAAGCCGATGCGACTTTGCTGGCCTTGGCCGGCCTGAAGCGCTTGGGGCTGATGGACCGCGTCGGCTCGATCATGGAGACGGACGAGATGCTGCCCGCCGTCGGCCAGGCCGCGATCGGCATCACGGCCAGAGCCGATGACACGCGCACGCGATCGCTGCTGGCGGCGATCGACCACCGGGAATCGGCGCTCCGCATCACCGCCGAGCGGGCGATGCTGGCGGTTCTCGACGGGTCTTGCCGCACGCCCATCGCCGGGCTGGCGGAGCTGTCCTCGGAAGGCGCGCTGAGGCTCCAGGGGCTGGTGGCGCTCCCCGACGGCAGCGAGCTCGTGCGCTCGACGGCGAGCGGCGCTGCGGATGCCGCCGTGGCGATCGGCCAGGCGCTCGGGGCCGAGCTCAGGTCCCGCGCCGGCGCCAAGTTCTTCGCCGCCGCCTGATGCGGGCGCTCATCACCCGCCCCCGCGAGGACGCCCAGCTTCTCGCCCCGGCGCTCTTGGAGATCGGCGTGGAGGCGATGATCGAGCCCCTGCTCGAGGTCGTGCCGAGGCCGGATGCCGTCATCTCGCTTGCCGGCGTCGCCGGCCTCATCTTCACCTCGGCCAACGGTGCCCGCGCCTTCGCCCGGCTTCGCAGCGAGCGGGCGCTCACCGCGTTTGCCGTCGGCGATGCCACGGCCGAGGCGCTCGGCGATGCAGGCTTCGCGGCCGTCATCAGCGCCGATGGCGATGTCGGCGATCTGGCGGCGCTCATCCGCCGGCGCTTCGATCCAAGGAAGGGCGCCTTGCTGCATGTCGCCGGCAGCGCCGTCGCGGGCGATCTCGCCGGGACGCTGGGCGAAGCCGGATTCGTCGTTCGCCGGGTGATTCTCTACGAAGCGAAGCCGGCCACGCGGCTGAGCCAGCAAGCCATCGATGCCCTCGAGCGGGGCCTGATCGATCTCGTGCTCATTTTCTCTCCCCGCACCGGCGCCACCTTTGCTAGCCTCGTCAAGGCTCACAACCTCGCCCGAGCGGTCGAGCGGACGACACTGGCGGCGCTCAGCCGGCGGGTGGCCGAGGCGAGCGCGGCCTTGCCGTGGCGGCAGATCCGCATTGCGGCGGCGCCGACGACGGCGAGCCTGATGGCGCTCGTCGAGGATCTGGCGGGCGCGTCCCCAGATGGCGAACCCGCCCCGAGGCAAGCGATGTCCGAGCCCGCCCCCGCCAACCAGCCTCCCCAGCCGGCTCCCGCTTCCCTCGCCGCCGCGGCACCGGCCTTGCGGCCACGCCCGTCCTTGGCCGCCGCGATGGTGGCGGGCCTGGTGACCGCGCTTGCGGTTCTCGTCGTCTTCGTCGGTCTCCTGTGGCTGGCGCGGGACTCTTGGCGAGCCGACCCGCAACGCCTCTTCGCCGGCGCGCCGCCGGCGACGGCCGGTGCCGATGCGAGCAGCACCTCCCCGCGCCTCGATCAGATCGAGCGCGGACTCGCCGCCGCAACCGAGACCGTCGCCGCGGCCGACCAGCGCCTGGATGCGCTCGCGGGCGAGCTCAAGCTGGTGCGCGAGCTGTTGGCGCAACCGAACCTGGACGTGCACCCGCCGACGGTCGATCTGAAGCCGCTCGAGGATCGCACTGAGCGGCTGGAGGCAGCTTTAGCCGCGGTCGATCGCCTGGCCCAGCGCCTGCGGCTCATCGAATCGCAGCCGAAGCCGCCGATGGTGGATCCGGCCGAGATCGCCCGCCTGCAGCAGGCCCAGCGTGAGCTCGCCGACCGCTTGGCGCGCGAGGAAGCCACCCCGAAGCCGAACCCGGCCGATGCGCAGCTCCTGGCTGAGCTCGAGAAGGGCGAGCGCGGCTTGGCCGAGCGGCTCATCAAGCTCGAGACCGCGATGGCGGCCGAGCGGGCGGCTTCCGGCCGCGCCGCGGCCTTGCTGCTGGCGGTGGTGCAGTTGAAGGCAGCGCTCGCCGGCTCCGGTGGTTTCGCGCCCGAGCTCAAGGCCGTGCGCGCGCTCGCCGGCGAGGATGGCGAGATCACGCAAGCGGCCGGAGCCTTGGAGCCGCGCCAGCAGAAGGGGGTTGCGAGCCTGGAGATGCTGCGCCAGCGCTTCGAGGACGCCGCGGCGGCCGCGATCCGCGCCGAGATCGCCGGGCCCGACCAGGGGGTGATCGGCGAGGCCTTGAACCGCGTGGCGAGCCTGGTCAGCATCCGCCGGCGCAATGCGACCGACGGATTGCAGGGCAAGCTCGCCCGCGCCGAGAAGGCGCTGGAAGGCGGCGACCTCGACGGCGCGTTGTTGGCGCAAGACGGGATCCAAGGCCCGCCCGGCGATGCGCTCAAGGCCTGGATCGCCGATGCTCGCACCCGGCTTGCCGCCGACCGGGCGATCGAGCGCATGCTCACCCGTGCGACCCAGCTCCTGGGTCAGCGCCCGGCGCCGTAGCTCGATGCTGCGACCGCTCCTCTATCTGCTCGAGGTGGCGCTCATCGCCGCCGCCGCCATCTTCCTGGTGGAGCATCCAGGACATGTGCGCTTCGACTGGCAGGACTGGCGGATCGACACCTCGCTCGGCGTCGTGGCGCTGGCGGTGGGCCTCTTTGCGGTGGCCCTCGCGCTCACGCTGCGCTTCTGGCACTGGCTCATGCACGCCCCCGGCGAATGGCGCCGGCGGCGGCGGGAGCGGCGCCGCGGGCGGGGCTACGAAGCCTTGAGCCGGGGCATGGTGGCGGTGGCCGCCGGCGATCCAGGCGAGGCCCGGCGCTATGCGCGCCGCGCCGATGTGCTGCTGCACGACCCGCCCTTGACCTTGCTGCTCTCCGCCCAGGCGGCCCAGCTCGAAGGCGACGATGCCGCGGCCGAGCGCTACTTCGCCGCCATGCGCGAGCGGCCGGAGACGGAGTTTCTGGGGCTGCGCGGGCTCTTGACCCAGGCGCTCGGCAAGGGCGAGCGGCGCCGGGCCCGCGCGCTGGCGGAGCGCGCCTATGCGCTCCGGCCGGCCTCGCCCTGGCTGGTGGAGGCGCTCTTCGAGCTACGCGCCGAGGCCGGCGAGTGGCAGGGGGCCGAGGCCTTGATGCTGGCGGCGACCCGCACCGATTCCATCCCCGAGGCCGAGGCGAAGCGGCGGCGCGCGGTGGTGCTGACCGAGCGGGCGCGGCAGGCGGCGGGGGCCGGCGATGCGCGGATGGCGGTGAAGCTGGCGAAGCAGGCCACACGGCTCGAGCCCGGCCTGGTGCCCGCGGCCGTGCTGCTTGCCGGCGAATTCAAGAAACTTGGCAAGAAGCGGCGCGCGGCCCGGGTCATCGAATCGGCCTGGACGGCGCTGCCCCATGCCGATCTGGCCCTGGCCTATGCCGGCCTGGTCGAGGACTCCGCCCCCTTGGCGCGGCTCCGCGCGCTGGAACGCCTGGCGGCGATCCGGCCCGACCATGCCGAGGGGCATTTCGCCATGGCCGAGGCAGCGCTCGCCGCCGAGCTTTGGGGCGAAGCCAGGCGCCACCTCAAATCGGCGGGCGATGCCGCCGGCCCGAGTCCGCGTCTCTGCCGGTTGATGGCGCGGCTGGAGACCGACGAGCACGGCAATCTCGCCGAAGCGCGACGATGGCTGGAGCGCGTGGCCACGGCCGAGCCGGATCCGGACTGGGTGTGCGAATCCTGCGGCGCCGCCGCCCCCTCCTGGAGTGCGGTCTGCGGTCATTGCCGCAGCATCGGCCGCATCCTCTGGAAGAAGCCGCCGAGGGTGCATCGGCTGATCTCCCAGGAGACCGACCGTACCCAGGACCGCCCTGATACGCCCACGCCCCAACCCGCTCCGGCGATCCCGCCGCCGGTGACCGCCGCATCCGGTGCGGTCCCATGATCACGGCGCGGTCCCGCCGTCGCCGCGGCTGGCATTTGAGGATCATGCCGGTGCCGGCGCCGGCCTTCCTTGCCGCCGCCTGGCTCGTCTTGATCGCCCTTGCCGGACTCGACGCAGGGCCCGCGCAGGCAGCGTCTCCGGACCCGGTCGACCTCGCTCTGGTGCTCGCCGTCGATGTCTCCGACAGCATCGACGATGGGGAGTTCCGCCTGCAGCGCCAGGGCTACGCCGCCGCCTTCGAGGATCCCCGGGTGACGGATGCGATCGCGCTCGGCGCCCATGGACGGATCGTCGTCACCCTCATGCACTGGGCCAGCGCCAGCGAGCAGCGCCAGGTTCTGGGCTGGACCCAGATCGCCGACCGGGAGGGTGCCCGCGCCTTCGCCGCCCTCGTGGCCACGGCACCCCGTACGGCATTTCCCGGCGGCAGCACTTCCTTGAGCGGCGCCATCACCGGGGCCCTCTGGCTCTTCGAGACGGGCGGCTACAAGGGCGCCCGCCGGGTGATCGACATCTCCGGCGACGGCATCAACAACAATGGCCGGCCGCCAGAGTTCGCCCGCGACGAGGCGATCACCGCCGGTGTCACTGTCAACGGGCTTGCCATCCTCTCCGACGATCTCTTGCTCGAGCGCTATTTCGAGGCCCGCGTGATGGGCGGCCCCGGCGCCTTCGTGGTCACCGTCGACTCCTCGGCGGCGATCGCCGGCACCTTGGTGGTGAAGCTGGTGCGCGAGATCGCCGGTCTCAGCCTGCCCTTGCCCGAGGCCCAGCTCGCGGGCGCCTTCCCCCTTGCAGGCTCCGGCCAAGCCCGATAGGTTCCGCCCACTCCTCTCCAGGGCCGAAGTAGCTCAGCGGTAGAGCAACTGATTCGTAATCAGTAGGTCCCGAGTTCGATCCTCGGCTTCGGCACCATCAAGATCAAAGCTTTAGCGAATATTCACGTCGAAACGGTCGATACGAAATTTTGTTGTGCACCGACTGTGCACCACTCGCAACAGACATTCCCGCCCTAGACCCGGCGACGTAAAGAACGTTGGCGAATTGTCCGGGCGTTCCCGTCGGTGTGCAGGATCTGCGACACACGGCTGCGAGTATCGGCGTCCCTATCGGAGCAAATCTTCCTGTGGTTGGTCGTCTACTCGGACACTCGCAGGCAAGCACAACGAACCGGTACGCCCACGTTGATATCGACCCAGCGCTGACGGTCGCTGACGAAATAGGCGCAACCCTCTCGAACGCGATGCGGCTGTTCGTCGAGCCACCCCAAAGCTGCGAGGATGAAACTGGGTAGATTGCTCATATAAATTCAACAATGAGGGGCGTGGCGTACATAGTTAATTTCCGCGCGCAGGAAAGCGACGTAGAGCTAGCCCATGCTAGACAATGTGTCGTGAAGGGGGACCAACTGACTAGAACAAAGACATCATCAATGGCATGGATCAGAAAGATGAATCATCCATGACAACCCAAACCGCTTCGCATTTCATCGGCCTCAACGGCACCGAGTTCCATTATGTCCGCGCGGGCTCCGGCGCGCCGTTGTTGCTGCTCCATGGCTGGCCGGAATTCTGGCTGACCTGGAAGCGGGTGATGGAGCGACTTGCCGACCATTTCGATCTAATCGCGCCGGATCTCCGCGGGTTCGGCAAGAGTGGCGAACTCGATCCGCCGCCCTCGGACCAAGTGGGACCCGACGCCCATGCCGCCGACATGCTGGCGCTGCTGGATGCGCTCCGCATCGAGAAAGTCGGGATCGTCTCGCATGATGTCGGCGGCTATGTCGCGCAGAGCGTGGCGCGGCAGCATCCGGATCGGATCACCGGCCTGTTCTTCTTCGATTGTGTCTATCCTGGAATCGGTGCCAGGTGGATCCAGCCCGATCACATCAAGGAGATCTGGTATCAATCCTTCAATCAGCTTCCTTGGGCCGCCGAGCTGATCGGCTCGTCGCGCGATGCGTGCCGGATCTATTTCGGCAATCTGATCCGGCACTGGTCGGTCCGCAAGGACGCGTTTGACGATCTGCTCGAAGCCTGGGTAGACAATTTCATGTCGCGGGGCAATCTGCAGGGCGGCTTTAACTGGTACCGCAGCGCCAATGCGACGCGCATCGCTATTATGAAGGGCGAGCTGCCGCCCCCGCCGCCGATCGCCGTGCCGACGCGTGTTCTGTGGGGTGCCGGCGAAACCGTTCTCCCGGTCGCCTGGGCCGACAAGCTGGACCAATATTTCACCGACCTAGAATTCTCGATCATGGACGGAGTCGGCCATTTTCCGCATGTCGAAGATCCGGACCGGTCGGCGGCCGCGATCGCGACGTTTTTCAAGAGATTTCCCTAAAGGTTGGCGGCCATTCCTAGGCCGGTCGCGTGACCTATGCTGGGTGTCCCGAATGCCTGCGTATGTCCCAGATTTCATAGAGGGCCAACGCCAGGACGAGCACGCCGACAATAGCGACGTTCGCTGTCGGCACCAAAGCCACTATGCCGAGGACCCAGGGCGAGACCACGAGCCACACACCCAAAACGACGTTGACCCATTCCTCCCAAACACGGAAGGCAGTCAGCGTGATGTTCTGGAATAGGACCAGTCCCAGCCCGACCACAACAGCGTTCGTTGTTACCGTCTCGTCGTTGGCAAATTGAAGTGCCCATGGTGAGACGGACAGCCAGATGCCCAGGGCCAGGTTGAGCCAATCCTCCCACTGCTCAGGTCGCGAGAACTTGCCGATCGCCATGTTGCCTCCTCGAACCGCCAGGCGGATCTAGTGTCCCGCCCCTTAAATTCGTCCGCGAATTTCAGGGATAAGCTGGCCGCTAATCTATTGAATCTAGTGTGATTCAGATTCCGAAGTTCGCCAACGAACTTCGGAATCATCACACTAGCCGGTATTCGGGCTTTGGGCCTATCTCCCCACGCTTTCCCGCTGGGCCTTCGTTCCGAGGCCAATCCGCATCGCCGCCTTGGACCGCCCCTCTAAATACCGAGGGGCGACCATTGGATAATCCGCTGGCAGACCCCACTTGGCCCGATACTGCGTGGTGAAGCTGGCTTGATCCAGCAGCGTCCAGGCAGGCTCAACACCGCCAAGCCAGCTCTTGACCGATGGATTCTGCAGCATGCCGGGAGCTACCACCGAGCGGGCCTCGCGTGCTTGGGCTTTTGCCATTGAACTCCAGGATGTGAATACTGCCGATGAGGTGTGCTGGTTGTCGAGACGGTGTCTGGATGGCTTCGCTGGAAGCAAACAGTTGCTTATCGACCGCGATACGCAAAACAGCATGGCGGTATTCACGGTTCCGGTCCGTGGCGGGACCGCCGATTGGCAAAGATCGCGGCTTTCTCCTACTCTTGCTGGCGAATGCGGGCCGTTGCGCCTGCATGCGCGATCGCCGACGCGAAGGAACCATGCCATGGCCGCAGGCTGCCATCCCGCCGCTCCGCACCGAAAGCTTCGGGTTCCCGATTGGTACATCTCGAGCCTGATGCTCGACCGGGCGCTCGACGCCATCTTGCGGCGGGTGCAGAGGCTCGACCGCAAGCACGACGTGCCTTATCTCGCCGGCTACAGCAATGACGGCAAGACCATCTACATCGATCGCCACCTGCCGCGTGCGTTCCGCTATCGCGGCCGCGACATCGAGGTCGATCGCTACCTGATCCTGCATGAGGAGGTCGAGAAGACCCTCATCGACCAGCTCGGCCTGCACTATCTGCATGCCCATCAGGTCGCCTTGCGGGCCGAGCAGGGTGCGGTGCGCGCCGGCAACATCCGCTGGCGCGATTACGACGGCTTCATGCAGAAATACGTGAAGCGCATCGGTGATGAGCGCCTCAGGAAGGTGCCGGCCGACCTCGATCTCAAGCCCTATCGCGACGAGCATGACAACGACTTGCTCCTGCGCATGCAGGAGGCGATCGACAAGGGTACCTTGCCGGATTCCTTCCGCCATGCCCGGCTGCTGACCGGGCTCGGCCGGGCGATGCCGGCGAAGCCGAAGCCGCCCGGGAAGGCGGCGCGGCGTCCGCGGCGAAAATGACCGGCTCGATACGGCCCATAAGAACCGATCCATGGGAGGACTGGCGATGATCACCACGACGCGCGTCTCCGCTTTGGTGTGCGTGGCGCTGCTCGCTTTCGCGTGGAGCACGCCCGCGCTGGCGCAGAGCACCATGAGCTTTTTCGTCACCAGCGTCGGCCTCGGCAAGGGTGCGGACCTCGGCGGGCTCGCCGGCGCCGACCAGCATTGCCAGGCGTTGGCACAAGGCGCGGGGGCCGGGGCGAAGTCCTGGCGCGCCTATCTCAGCACCCAGGGTGCCGGCGCGGTCAACGCGCGCGATCGCATCGGACCCGGCCCGTGGACCAACGCCAAGGGCGTGGTGGTCGCCAAGAGCGTCGATGACCTGCACGGCGCCGGCAACAACTTGACCAAGCAGACCGCGCTCACCGAGAAGGGGGCCACCGTCAACGGCCGCGGCGACACGCCCAACACCCACGACATCCTGACCGGCGCGACGCCGGAGGGCCGCGCGTTCGCAGGGGACGCCGACATGACGTGCAAGAACTGGACGAGCAGCACCCAGGGGACGGCCATGCTCGGCCATTCGGATCGCACCGGGCTGGATGAGAGCGCGCCGGCGAAGTCGTGGAACTCTTCGCATCCCTCGCGCGGGCCCGGCGGCGGCTGCGCCCAGGACGACCTCAAAAGCACCGGCGGCGCCGGCTTGCTCTATTGCTTTGCGACCAACTGAGCGGCGAGGACGTTACCTCGGGAGCGCTTCGGAGGGAGATTGCGGGGGCTCCGCATCGGGCCCCCCGGCGCTGGCAGCAACGTCGTAGGCCCGGTCAGTAAACGAGCTCGTCGCCGCCCTTGCTGTCCGACAGCACGATGTCGCCCCTGGCCGCCATCTCCTTCGCCAGGTTCACCATGTAGGTCTGCGCCTCTTCCACCTCCTTGCGGCGGATTGGGCCCATGGAGGCCATGTCCTCGCGCAGGAGCTTGCCGGCACGTTCGGACATGTTGGAGAAGAACAGGTCCCGCAGCGTCTCCGAGGCGCCCTTGAGGGCGAGCGCCAGCTTCTGCTTCTCCGCACCGCGCAGCATGGCCTGTACACCCGTGGGATCGAGACGGCCCAGATCCTCGAAGGTGAACATCAGCGCCTTGACCTTCTCGGCCGAATCCTTGTTGCGCTCCTCCAAGGCGCCGAGGAAGCGCGCCTCGGTGGCGCGGTCGAGGCCGCTGAAAATCTCGGCGATCATTTCATGGGTATCGCGCCGGCTGGTGCGGGCGAGGTTGCTCATGAACTCGGTCCTGAGCGTGCGCTCGACGTCGGAGAGCACATCCTTCTGCACCGCCTCCATGCGCAGCATCCGCATCACCACTTCCATGGCGAAGTTTTCGGGCAGGAGCTGCAGCACCTTCGCGGTGTGGTCGGCGCGGATCTTGCCGAGCACGACGCCGACGGTCTGCGGGTATTCGTTCTTGAGATAGTTGGCGAGCACCAGCTCGTTCACATTGGCAAGCTTGTCCCACATGGTGCGCCCGGCGGGGCCGCGAATCTCCTCCATGATGTCGTTGACCCGATCGTCGCCCAGCGCCTTCTTCAGCAGACGTTCGGTCGAATCGAAGGTGCCGGTGAGCGATCCGGTGGAGGAGATCTGCTCGGCGAACTCCACGAACAGCCGCTCGACCACGTTCGAGGAGACGGTGCCGAGATTGGCCATGGTCTGCGAGATTTCCTTGATCTCGTCGTCGCTCATCAGCGCAAAGAGCTTGGAGGCATGCTCCTCGCCCAGGCTCATGAGCAGCATCGCGGCTTTTTCCGGTCCGCTGAGCGCCCGGTAGTCTTCACGGACTCGCATCGCTCGCCTCCAGGGTGTCCCCGCAGAAGCCCGTCAGCGACTCCATTGCCACGGTGCTGGTGCGGTCATCGTGAGGTCTACTGGTTGCGCGGCAAAGATCTCCAGGAGCTGGCGTCGGAGCTACGGTCTCTTGGTTCGGGCGGCGCTCGAGACGGCATCGGGCAGCGTCGTGCTCACGACTTCGCGACGTTCCGGATCGTTCTCGATGAGAAGGACCATGGCCATCGACCGTCCCGCTCGACGTTCAACCGTTGTTGCAACAACGTCAAATACGACTATTTGCCGCCGATTAACTACAAATTTGAAATAAAGTCAAATGGTCGACCGCGTGCGCGCCCCTAGGACCTGCTCCAATCGGGTCCAATTGACCACCAGCATTTGGCTCAGAAGTAGGATTGCAGCCCGCCTCGCCGGCGGACGTCGAGCGTGGCGCAATGGAACGCGCCACCGAAGGGCCCGTAGCTCAGGAACGCGCAAGCAATGGGCTCGAACCCCCAGTCCTTGAACGCCTTGATCAGGGTGGGCTGGGACTGGTCGACGATCACCCGCTTTTCATCCAGCATCAGCGTGTTGATGCTGGTCCAGGGGCTGCACATCGAGATCTTGGTCATGATTCCCTCGACCGGATCCGGCCTGGGCGCGATCAGCACGTCCCACGTCTTCAGCACCGGCGGCAGCCGGTCGATGTCGACATAATCGGGATTCACCAGCACCTTGCCCGGACAGAGCGGGATGAACGAGCTGTCGATGTGCATCGGCTGACGACAGATCGAGACGATCTCGTGGATCCGGAAGCGCTCCCCCAGGTGACGGCGCAGCCATTCGATGCCGGCCGCGTTGGTGACGTTGCTCTGCGTCACAAAGAGGTCGCGGCCGCAGCGAACGAAATCCGCCGCGTCGAACACCGGCTCCCATTCCGTGATCGTGTAGCGGAGCGTCTCTCCCTGCTTCGGCACTTGGTAGCGGTGATTGTAAAGCGCGTCCAGCAGCTGCGGGCGGGGTGCGGAGGTCCAGCGCGCGCCCTTGGAGAAATACTCCTTGAACAGCGTCCGATACGCATCGCCTTCGAAGTGGCGCGAGCGCCAGCACATGGGCGTTTCGATGATCTCATCGCCGATCACCAGGAATCCGTCGCGCGGACAGGCGATGCAGAACCCGGCGCTGGACCAGGCGGGCGTGCGGAAGCGTCTGGCGTGGTTTGCTACGTCAGGCCGGCGCACCGTGACGCCGGCGCTTTCCAGGATGCGAATGAAGCCGTCCAGCTCCTTTTGCGCGCGCTTCACCATCCATTGCGGATAGCGGAAGCCGGCGACGAGGCGATGCAGCTTGGCCGTGAAATTCGGGACGTTGAAGGTGACGGTGACATGATAGGGCGGGATCACCGCGCCTTCGAGCCGGCCGACAATCACCTCTTCGAGCGGATCCCACTCGTTCCAGGAATTCACCACGCCCATGGATGCCGGATCGATCTCGGTCACCGGCTTATGCATCACATCCATTCCGCCTCCCTTAGCGTGCTCATCCTAGTGCCGTGAATCAGAAATTCGTGGCGGCGAAATTCGGAACCGGCACACCAGCGCCCCAGCCTTCAATCATTGGCGAGCGTCGTCGACTCGCCGGCGATGCGATAAAGCGGCGGCAGGGACCGCGTCAGCCGCGCTTCCAGCCGATGCCAGACATACAGGGCCGGCAAGCCCAGCACGATTTCCGGGACCCGCTTCACCAAGGACAGCGCAATCGCGGTTTGCGGATCGATCCCCAACAATTGCCCAAGCAGGATGAAGCCGCCCTCCTGCACCCCAAGCGCGCCCGGCACCGGGAAGGCCGCACCCCGCAAGGCCTGCCCGAGACTCTCCAGGATCAACGCCTGCGCAAACGATGCATCGTGGCCCATCCAGTAGAGGGCGATCCAGATCTCGAGGACGCCCATCAGCCACGCGGCGATATGGAGCAGCAGCGAGACCCCGAGCGCGGCGGGCCGCCGCCAGATTGTGCCGAGCGCCTCGGCCAATCGGAGCGGGTTGATCGAAAAGGCGCGCTTCGATCCGGACTTGGACCAGCGGGCCGCCTGCGCCACCACGAAGCGTTCGATCGCGCCGACGCCGCCAAAACGCAACGCGGCGAAGAATCCCGCGAGCGCGAGAAACGCCACACCTGTTCCGGCCAGGGCCCACTCGGTCAGTTCCTCGGCCCCGGCGACCCCCGCCAAGAGTGCGACGCCGATCAGCGCGAACACCGCTTGCCCCGAGGCCTGCAGCAGAACATCGATCAGGATGCCGGCGCCGGCCACGCCGGCGGCGACGCCCCAGAAGGTCAGCAGCCGCGCGCCGATGATCTCGCCGCCCACGGTCGCGACCGGCAAGAGGACGTTGATCCCCTCCCGAATCCAGCGCAGCAGCGGCCACACGCCGAGCGGCAGTCCGCGGAGGTCGAGCAGCAAGACCGCCCAGGCGCCGGCGCATACGGCAATGATGGAAGCGCGCACGGCAACGACCGGAACCAGCCCGAAGCCGACGCGCGCGAATATGTCGAACACGCTAGCCGCGTCGTTGAAAACGATCAGCGCGATCGCGAGCGCCAAGCCAAAGGGCACTCCCAAATAGACGCCGATCTTCATGTCTGCAAATCCGTTTCCTCCGCCGCCGCCGGCCACCTTGGTCTGGCCGATCTTTTGTGCCAGGCGATTTGTTGGACTAAGGCTTGGCCGAGTGTTGATCGAGCGGTGTCGGGTTAGGTCTATCGGCCGTCGACGCTCAACGACTGTTGAAACAACACCAAATACGACAAATTCGCGGCGATTAACTACAGATTTAAGATAAAGTCAAACGGTCGATCGCGTCCCCGCGGCCGGCTGCCCCATGCAACGCCGCAACCGGGAACCTCGCGTTTCACCATCGACGTATTTGCTGCCTGGGAGATTCGCAGGAGCCGGCACACCCGCGGATATGCGGCGGGCGGCGTTTGCCCGTCGCTGCGCAAGACTTGAGTGGGGTGGGCTTCGCTTGCGGACATGAATCTGGACACCGATCGACCGCGCATTCGATCATGCCGCTCGCGACAAGCATCGAACTCACGGGGAGGGCGTCTTGAAGGGATTTCCGTTGCCGCAGAGCGGGCTCGAAGCGGCCGGCCTGCGGGTGGAGCAGATCGACCGGCTGGTTCGCCTCGTCGAACGGCATATCGCCGAGGGTCGGTACCCGGGCGCTCAGTTTGCGATTGCCCGAGGCGGCAAGCTCGCGGCGTTCCGCAGCTTCGGCAAAGCGACCCTCAAGCGGGAAGCTAACCAGAAGACGCTGTGGCTCCTCTATTCAAACACCAAGGTGGTGACCGCGGCGGCCTTGTGGGTGCTGGCCGAAGAGGGCGCCTTCCGCTTCACCGACCGCATCAGCGACCATGTGCCGATTTTCGCCCGCAACGGCAAGCGCGAGGTGACCGTATTGCAGCTCATGACCCATCAAGGCGGGGTTCCGAGCGCCGTGGTGCCGCCCGAGGCGTGGGAAGATCATGCCTTGCTGAAGGAGACCGTGTGCAACTTCAGCCTGGAATGGACCCCGGGCTCCCGCATCTTCTATCACGGCCAGTCGGCCCACTGGATCGCCGCCGTGCTGATCGAAGCGCTGACTGGCCAGGATTTCCGCCGGGTCATCCGCGAGCGGGTGCTGGCGCCGCTCGGCCTCGCCGACGAGCTGATGGTGGGTATGCCGGCGGCAGCGATGGCGCGCGCCGCCGACATGCACGAACCCGGCGGCAACGGCGTCGTGCCGATCGCCGACACCAACACGCCGGCATGGCGAAAGGCCGGCGCGCCCGGCGCCGGCGGCTATGCGAGCGCGCGCGCCATGGCGGCCTTCTATCAGATGATGCTGAACGGCGGCGAGCTGGCGGGCAAGCGCTTGCTCTCGCCGCGCACGCTCGGATACGCCATCCGCAACTGGACCGGCGAGCGCGTGGACGAGTTCATGGGAATGCCGATGCATCGCGGCATCGGCCCGCATCTCCGCGGCACCACCCCCACCATCCGCGGCCTCGGCAGCTTCGCCTCGCCCGCCACCTTCGGCCATGGCGGCGTCGGCAGCTCCTATTGCTGGGGCGATCCGGATTCCGGCGTGTCTTTCGCCTATCTCACCAACTGCCGCGCGCCCGATCCCTGGCACAGCCAGAGGCTGGATCAGGTGAGCAATCTCGTGCACTCGGCCATCCTGTGAGCGCATCCTCTCCGCCAAGGATCGATCTCGCCTGCGCGGGCGCCAGCGCCAGCATCCAGCCCTTGGGCGGCGAGCTGGTGGCATGGCAGGAAGCGGGCTCGCCCCCGCTCCTCTGGCACGGCGATGCGGCCCATTGGCCGCACCATGCGCCGATCCTCTTTCCCATCGTCGGCCACGCCGCCAACGACGTGATCCACCATGACGGCATCGCCTATCCCACCCAGCGCCACGGCTTCACCCGCACCAGCCTGTTCACGGTGGCATCCACGGCACCAGACCGGGTCGAGCTCGTGCTCCGCGACACCGAAGAGATCAAGGCGATCTTTCCCTTCGCCTTCGTCTTGCGGCTCGCCTATCGGCTGGGTGCGGCCGGCCTCCGTCTCGACCTGTCCCTC
Organism: Pseudomonadota bacterium; assembly: GCA_016195085.1. Taxonomy (NCBI): domain Bacteria; kingdom Pseudomonadati; phylum Pseudomonadota; species Pseudomonadota bacterium. The sequence continues at coordinate 42,252 of JACQAG010000023.1, forward strand.
GCCAATCCCGGCACGGTGCCGCTGCCCTATGCGACCGGCTTCCACCCGGCATTCCGCTGGCCCTTTGCTGGCGCGAGCCAAAGCGGCTACCGGGTGGTCTTCGAACGGGAGGAAGCCTCGAGCCTGATCGGCGGCGGCCCCGACGGGCTGATCGAGAGGGAGATGCGCCTCTCGCCGCTCTCCGGGCGGACGCTGTCCTTGACACCCGAGCGGTTCGAGCAGGGTGCCATCATCTTCCGCGACGCCAAGAGCCGCCGCCTCACCTTCGCCGCCCCCGATGGCAGCGCCATCGAGATGGCGACCGACGGCTTTCCCCACCTCGCCTTGTGGACCAAGACGACGGCGCCGTTCCTGTGCCTGGAGGCCTGGACCGGGTACTCCGATCCCCGCGGCTTCACCGGCAACCTCACCGAGAAGCCGTCGATGCGCTTGCTTCCGCCCGGCCAGGAGGCGACCTACGGCGTCGATCTTACCTATCGCCCGCCGGGCAGCGTTCTTTAGCCGCGGCGTTGGTAGCCTAGCGCGCGGCGCTGATCTTGCTTTTGGGCTTGGCCTGCCAGAGGGCCTGGGCGGCGGGCCGTGCGGACCTGATCCTGGTCGAGTCCGACCGGACATACGCCTTGGCCGCATGCTCCGGGCAATAGATCGTGCCGGCGGGAACCGGCTTGCTGCAGAAATGGAAGCCGGGAAGCTTCGGATCGCCGATCGGCCAATGGCAGCGCGCCCCGGGGATGGGCGGGCTGGCCCCTGGCGGCGGGGGCGAGCGACGGGCGCCGGGCCGATTGAGCCCATGGCCGATGAGCCCCATGCGCTGGATCTTGCCGGCGACGGCGCTGCGGCTGAGGCCGAGACGCTTGGCCATCTGCTCGAAGCTCAACCCTTCGAGCGTGAACCAAACCCGGAGTTTCCGCTCGCTCGCTTTCGTCCAAGTAAATCGTGCCATGGGAGCATTCGGCATTCTGTTGACCCGACCGCATCGGCGCTTGCTCTCGCCCCTACGGCTCGCCGAGCATTTAAGCAAATATTACGGCATTTCAAGCGCGCGCGTCGACCCCCGGCTGCCGGGCCGGGTCGCCCTCGGCTGCTCCGGCAGCACTTCGATCCCGGCCGGTTCCCTCAATTCCCCGGCCGGATCATGAAGGCGGCCATGTAGCCATCGGCCCGTCCGGTGTAGGCGAGCCCCTTGCGCAAGGCATAGGTGTTGTCCTGGTAGAAGAGCGGCACGAGCGCCTGGTCGGCCATGGCGATCTCGGCCGTCTCCTGCAGCAAGGCCTCGCGCTTCTTGTCGTCGACCGTCGCCAGCGCCCGATCCAGCACCTCGTCCACCTTCGGGTTTGAATAGCGTGCGCGGTTGGACGCACCCATCCCCTTCTCGCTGCTGACGGTCGCCACCTGGGCGCGGAGCGGGAAGGAGGCCTCGCCGGTGGTAGCCGAGTTGCCGATCAGCAAGAGGCTGTATGCGTAGGTGGGCGCGCTCGCCTGGCCGATGAAGATCGTCCAAGGCTGCGCCACCACCTTGGTGTCGATGCCGATGCGGGTCAGCATCGGGGCCAGCGCCTGCAGCACCTTGTCGTCGTTCGGATAGCGGTCGTTCGGACCGTGGATGGTGATGGCGAAGCCGTTGGGATAGCCCGCCTCGGCCAGGAGCTTGCGGGCGCCGTCGGGGTCATAGGCATCGGGCTTGAGCTTGGGGCTGACGCCGAAGAAGCCTTCGGCCAGAAGACCGCCGGCGGGCGTGGCGGTGCCGTCCATCACCCGCTCGACCAAGGCTTGGCGGTTGATCGCCTTGGAGATGGCCATGCGCACCCGGCGGTCCTTGAACGGGTTCGCCGCCAAGGGCTGGCCGGCCTTGTCGGTGACGAAGGGAGTCTTGTCGCGGAAGCTGTCCATATGGATGAACAGCACGGAATTGGCCAGCGCGCGGACGAGACTGACATTCGCATTCGCCTTGAGGGCGACGTAATCGGCAGGCGGCACGTCGTCGATCGCCTGCACGTCGCCGGCCAGCAGGGCGGCGACCCGCGCGGCATTGTTGGTGATGATCTTGATCGTCGCCTTCTGCCAATGGGGCTTGGCGCCCCAATAGGCGTCGTTGCGCTGGACCACGATGCGGTCGCCCTGCGCATAGCTCGCATACTTGAACGGTCCGGAGCCGATCATGGCGCTTCCGTCGTTGAAGGCGCTGGTCGGCGCCTGCTCGAACTTGCGCGACACGATGTAGATCGAGGCGAGGTCGACCGGCATCAGCGGATAGGGCGTGGACGTCTTGAAGCGGATGGTCTGCGGGTCGACGACGATGATCTCCTTGATCTGGCGGGTGTAGATGGTGAAGGGAGACGGACTGTTGGGAACCCAGTTCACCCGCCTGATGGTGGCGGCCACGTCCTCGGCGCTGAGATCGCTGCCGTCATGGAACTTGACCCCCGGGCGCAGCTTGAACTCCCAGGTGGTGTCGTCGATCGTCTTCCACTCGGTCGCCAGGCCCGGGATCGGCCGCATCCGCTCGTCCTGATCGACGAGCCGGTCGAACATGTGGATCGACAGCTTGATGTTCGTCGCCAGATTGTGGAAATGCGGATCGATCGAGGTGACCGCGGCACCCTGTCCCAGCGTGATCTCCTGTGCCAAGGACGGTGCGGCCAGAGACAGGAGGGCCGCCGCCGGAATACCGATCGCCAGACGAACCAGAGCGCGAAGCATCTGCCCCTCCTCTTGATCAGCAGGTCCCGAGCCGGATCCTCGGCCACCGCGCCATCAATGTCCAATCCAGATCGTTACCGCCGCCGCCGCCCGACCAGGAGGAGCGGCACGATCAACAGCGTGATCCCGGTCATCCATTGGAAATCCGCGAGATAGGCCAGCATGGTCGCTTGGCGGTCGACCTCGGTGCTGAGGCTAAAGAGGCCCTGCACGGTCTGCAAATCCCAAGGCACCGAGGATGTGGGCTCGCGGAACTTCGGATCGAAAGGGGTGATGCCCTCGACCATGGCGCTGCGGAACACCTGGCGGTTGCGCGCCAACAGCGCCTCCAAGGCGGCGATGCCGGCGCTGGCACCCAAGTTGCGCATGAGGCTAAACAGGCTGGCGCCGGTGGTGCGGTAGTGGGGTGCCAAGGTGGCGAAGGCGAAGGTGCTGAGCGGCACATAGATGAACCCCATGCCGAAGCCCTGCAGGAAGCCGACCCAGACCAGGCTCCAGACGTCGACGTCGAGGGTAAACCGCGTCATCAGCCAGAACGCCGAGGCCGTGATCGCCACCCCGCCGGTGATCACATAGCGGGGATCGGTCCGGCCGCTGATCTTGCCGGCGATGGTCATCGCCACCATGGTACCGACGCCCCGCGGCCCCATGATCTCGCCCGCGGTGATCGCCGGATATTGCAGCACGTCCTGCAGCAGATGCGATAGGAGCGCCAGCATCGCCAGCACCACCAGGCTCACGATGAAGGTGGCGAGCACGCCAGAGACGAAGTTGCGGTCGCGGAAGATGGCGAACTCGATCAGCGGCTGGTGCGCGGTCAGGCTGTGGACGATGAAGAGATAGAGCGCCAGCGCCGAGACCGCCGCCATGACGACGATCTGCTTCGATTGGAACCAGTCGAGGCTCTCCCCGCGGTCGAGCATCATTTGCGCCGCACCGATGGCAAGCCCGAGGAAGGCAAAGCCGGTCCAGTCGAAATTCGCCTCGCGGTCGATCTTCGTGTCGGGGAGGTTCGCCCACACGCCCAGCGCCGCCAGCAGGCCGACCGGCACGTTGATGTAGAAGATCCAGCGCCAATCATGCGCCTCGGTCAGGTAGCCGCCGACGGTCGGCCCGAAGATCGGCGCGGCGACGAAGCCCATGCCCCAGAGCGCCATCGCCTCGCCGTGGCGCTCCTTGGGATAGGTGTCGAGCAATGTCGCCTGGGAGAGCGGAATCAGGCTGGCGCCGAAGGCCCCTTGCAGGGTCCGGTAGATCACCATCTCGGTGAGGCTCCCGGCGAGGCCGCACAAGGCCGAGACGGCGCTGAAGCCCAGAATCGAGATGATGAACAAGCGCCGGCGGCCGATCTTGAGCGCGATCACGCCGGTGGGCGGAGTCATGATGGCGGCGGCAAGGATGTAGCTCGTCAGCACCCAGGCGATCTGCTCCTGGGTCGCCAGCAGGCTTCCCTGCATGTGCGGCAGCGCCACATTGGGGATCGTGGTGTCGATCGCATGCATGATCGTGGCGGCCATGATCGAGATGGTGATCATGGCGCGGCGGGGTGCCGCCACTCCCCGATCTGCCGTCATCCAGCTCCCGCATCCACAGGGATCGAGCCCCGGCAAGCTAAACCACAAGCTAGACCAAGAGCAGCCGCGCCGGCAATCGGGCCTCCGGCGGCGACGGCTCCTTGGGGGAATTGCCGCCAAGGCGTCGCCAAGCCTATCCTCTCCTGGCAATCGATCCGACCGCGAGGCAGGGAGCGGTCAAGCATGGGAGGCTTCTCGTCATGAGCATGAAGATCAGCGGCAACAGGCGCGGGCTCAGCCGGCGCGGCGTCATCAAGGCGGGAGCCGGAACCATGGGCGTGCTGGCGATGCCCGCCGTGCTCCGGCTCGCCAGCGGCAAGGCCTATGGCGCCGATGCGCGCTCGACCGTCAAGGTCGCCCCCGAGGTCGACCTCAAGATCTTCGATCCGGTGTGGACGACCGCCACCATCACCTCCACCCATGGCTACATGGTCTACGACACGCTGTTTTCGGTCGACGCCAAGTACAATGTGAAGCCGCAGATGGTGGAGAAATACGAGGCCTCCGCCGACGGCCTCACCCACAATTTCAAGCTCCGCGACGGGCTCGGATTCTCCGACGGCTCGCCGGTGACATCCAAGGATTGCGTCGCCTCGATCAAGCGCTGGGCCGCCAGATTCGGCGAGGCGAAGATCATGATGGAGCGCGCGCAGTCCTTGGCCCCGATCGACGAGAGGTCGTTCTCGCTGAAGCTGAAGGAGCCGTTCGGCCCGGTCTTGGAGACCTTCGGCGCGGTGACCCCGGTCTGCTTCATCATGCGCGAGAAGGAGGCCTCGACCGATCCCTTCACGCAAGTGACCGAAGTCGTCGGCTCCGGCCCGTTCCTCTGGGTCAAGGAGGAATGGCAACCCAACAACCGGGTCGTCTACACCAAGAGCCCCAGCTACAAGCCGCGCGCGGAGCCGGCCGACGGCTATGCCGGCGGCAAGGTCGTCAAGATCGAGCGGGTAGAATGGCAAGTGATCCCCGACCCCTCGGTGCAGTCGGCCGCACTCGCCGCGGGCGAGCTCGACTACCTGACCAACCCGATCGCCGATCAGGTCAGGCAGATGCGCACCAACCCCAACATCACCATCGGCTTCCTCGATCCCCTGGGCTGGCAGTTCCACTTCCGCTTCAACTCCTTGAACAAGCCCTTCGACAATCCGAAGGCGCGCCAAGCGATCCAGATGCTGATCGAGAGCCGGCAGGAGGACTATCTGAGCGCTACGGGCCAGACCGGCGATCTCGGCCGGGTGTGTCTCGCTCCCTTCGTCTGCGGCTCGCCCAACGAGACCATGATCGGCACCGAGCGCTTCGCCAAATACCAGCCGGAGCGCATCAAGGCCTTGCTCAAGGAAGGCGGCTACAACGGCGAGCCGGTCGTGCTCATGGATCCGACCGACCAGGTCAACTTGCATCTCATCGCCCAGGTGCTGGACGGGCATCTGCGCGAGCTCGGCGTCAAATCCGATCTGCAGTCGATGGACTGGTCGTCCCTGGTCTCGCGCCGCTCGATCAAGGCCTCCCCGCAGCAGGATCGCGGCGGCTGGAACATCTTCCCCACCGCATGGCCCAGCGCCACCATGATGGATCCGGTGCTGAACGCGCCCTTGGAATCCACCTGCGAGCAGAAAAACTGGTTCGGCTGGCCCTGCGATCCCGAGATGGAGAAGCTCCGGGTGGAGTTCCTGGCGGCGAGCGGCGCCCAGCAGCGCAAGCAGCTCATCGAGAAGATCCAGCTCCGCTTCTTCGACCAGGCGCCCTACGCCTATGCCGGCCAGTATTTCCCGCCGATCGCCTACCGCAAGGATCGCCTCAGGGGCGTCATCGGCGTCCTGAGCCCGGTCTACTGGAACATGGAGAAGTTCGCGGGCTAGCTTGATCCAGCGCGCCTCAAGCGCAATCTAGAAGAGGGGCGGCGGTCGCCCCTCTTTGCTTTTCCCCTCCTCTCAAGGTTCCGATCCACCATGGCCACGTCCGTCAAAGAACTGCTCGCCGCCGCCAATGCCGCGGTGCCGCGCATAACCGCCGATGAGCTCCAAGTGATGGCGAAGGCCGGCAATGTCCTCATCCTCGATGTCCGCGACGAGCTGGAGATCCGCCAGTCCGGCAAGATCAAGGGTGCCGTCACCGTCTCCCGGGGCATGCTCGAGTTCCGCGCCGACCCGGAGCTGCCGAGCCACAACCCGGCCTTCCAGAAAGACAAGAAGATCGTGGTCTATTGCGGCTCCGGCGGCCGCGCCGCCTTGAGCGGCAAGACGCTGAAGGATCTCGGCTACAAATCCGTATTCAACGCCGGCGGCTTCAGGGACCTGGCCGAGGCCGGAGTCGAGACCGAGCCCGTGTGAGCCGCTGAGGACCCGCCGAATGCCCCCACCCCAACCCTCCCCCGCCTCACGGCGAGGGAGGGAGTCGAGATAGACCTCCTGCTCCCTCCCCCACGCCAGGGGAGGGTTGGGGAGGGGGGGGC